>JAZFSN010000019.1:0-4219 GCA_036446195.1 Thermodesulfovibrionia bacterium
CAAATGCCACAGCGAGTGTTAGCGAGCGAATGTAATTAAATCGTTATTTCCTTACATTTCAAAACTTCCGGTAGAAGTTTTTTAACTAGGTCGGGCATGGGGTGAAACCCCATAAATAAAGAATATCTTTTTGGCAAAAAATAATTCAATAAAACAGTTATAATTTAAATTATGAAGATCGGAATTCTCGGAGGCACATTCAACCCCGTACATTACGGACACCTGAGGACCGCTGAAGAGATGCAGGAAGTGTTTGCCCTTGATAAGCTTCTGTTTATACCGGCAGGCAGACCGCCTCTTAAAAAACCGCGTCTTGTCGATGTCCGTCATAATTATGAGATGACAAAAATTGCCGTAATCGGTAATCCGCTCTTCGACATATCCGATATTGAAATAAGAACAAGTGGAATATCCTATTCGGTTGAAACCATGAGAAAATTGACTGATAAATATAGAAATGCTGAATTTTTTTTTATCATTGGAATCGATGCCTTTTTGAGTTTACCAAAATGGAAAGAGCCTGTCAGACTTATGGAACTTGCGAATTTAGTCGTTATATCAAGGCCGGGATTTTGTTTTACTGATTTATCTTCTTCTCCATATTTTGTGAATGCCGGTAAGAAGATTTTAAGAAGGTTTGATAAAGGGACAAGAAAAAAAATTTCTTTCAATCCTGGAGCAGGCAAGAAAATTTTTTTATGCAAAGTTACCGAACTTGACATCTCGTCTTCCCGCATCAGGCGCCTTATAAAAACAGGGAAGAACATAAAATATCTCTTGCCTGAATCCGTAGAATCCTATATAATTTCCAATAGGTTATACCTTAAGAATCAGGAACTAAGAACCAGAAAGGAGCGTATACCTTAGACAGCAAGGTAAAGGCGTTAAAGACAGCAAGAATAGCCATCGGCAAAAAGGCTAAAGATACACTTATCCTCGAGTTAAAAGACCTTTCAACGATTGCAGATTATTTTATAATCTGTTCCGGAGAAAGCTCAGTACAGATAAGGACTATAGCAGAGACAATAGAGGATAAATTATCAAAGGATAAAATCTATCCCCTGGGGAGAGAGGGGTTAAATTTCGCGCGGTGGGTATTGATAGATTACGGTGATGTGGTAATCCATATCTTTAGTGAAGAAAGCAGGGCTTATTATGAATTGGAAAAGCTCTGGCTTGATGCTCCGCGAATATCCGCAGACAAGACAACCGGCTCTCACAAGGGAAAAAAGAAGGTATCAGGATGACAAAGCTTGCAATTTTCATATTTATAATTTTCAGTGCGGTAATGGGCTATCTACTGATCCTGAATAATGATACTGTCACATTAAAGCTCAGTGAGACCTATAGTTATGAAGTCCATAAGATTGCCTTAATAATTTTTTCAACTGTTTTTGGCGCTTTTGCAATATTTGCGCTTGTCGCTGTGAAAGATGTCAGGCGTTACATTGAAAGCTGGCGGGACCACCGCAAACAGAAAAAAGATTTAAAGATACAGGAATCCTATTTAAAAGGCCTGGATGCCTTTTCTGCGTGCAGATATGAGAAAGCTTCAGAACTTTTCAACGGCATCATCAAAGAGGATAAGACTGATGTGAATTCCCTGCTCAGGCTCGGAGATATAGCTTTTATTGAAGGAAATATGATAAAAGCAAAGGATTTTTACGCGAAGGCAAAAGATATCAGGCCTCAAAGTGTTGAGGCGCTGTTTTCCCTTGAGAAGGTGTTTGAATCCGAGAAGAAGTGGCAGGAGGCACTGAGATATCTTGATAATATTCTTGAGATAGATGAGAAAAATCCCAAGGCACTTTACAAGAAAAGGGAAATTTATGAGACAAATAAAAACTGGGAGGCTCTTTTAGAAATCCAGGACAAGATACTGAAAAGCGATATTACAGGGGAAGATAAGCAAAATGAACAGAAAAACCTCCTTGGGTACAAGTATGAATTAGGGCATTATTACCTTGAAAAAGGAGAGACAGACAGGGCAAAAAAGGTTTTAAGGTCTATCATTAAACTTGACAGAGGTTTTGTAGCGGCATACCTTGCCCTTGCCGAGTCATACCTGAGAGAAGGCAATGATGAAGAGGCTGAGGAGCTTCTTATAAAGGGGTATGAGGAGACTTCCGCCCTGCTTGTTTTTTTTGTACGTCTTGAAGATTTTTTCATCACAACTGGAGAGCCGGGCAGGATTATAGACCTCTATCAAAAGGCGATTCAGAAGAATCCTAAAGACCCGATGCTGCAGTTTTTCCTTGCTAAACTTTATTATCGTCTTGAAATGATAGACTATGCTTTTGAGACAATTACGGGTATTGATACCTCAACAATTGACAGTCCTGATTTACATATACTCCTCGGCGATATTCATGAGAGGCAAGAACATCATGAAAAGGCCGCTGAAGAATTCAGAAAGGCATTAAAGGCTGAAAGGCCGTTCCTTGTCCCTTTCTGCTGCACTGACTGTAATTATACCTCAAAGGACTGGGCAGGCAGGTGTCCGCAATGCTCGCAGTGGAACACCCTGGCCCTTGACGTAGGTGGAACCTGCAAGCTTTAAAAAAGAAAAAGTTGTTTTGGACACAAGTCTGTTTGTAAATCCCGAGGTACGCGCTGATTTCGGGGCAACCCCTACAGAGGCTGTTGAAGGTTTCCTTTCCCTTGCTGTTCAAATACCAACACTCGAGTTTTATATGCCGTCATCAACTTTCAAGGAACTTCTTAATTTTCTGGACGCAGATAAAATATCAGGAGATTTATTCACAATACTACAGCAGAAACCGCCGAGCAGGCTTGAACTTAATTGTCCTGCAATTCTCCTTTATGAGTTTATCGAGGAGATGAGGGAACGGGTTAACAAGGGATTGAGGTTTGCAGAGAAAGCCGTAAGAAATGCAGCCAATGGAAATGAAAAGGAAATCATACAGAGCCTGAGGAGAAACTACAGGGATGCGCTCAGAGAAGGAATACTTGACAGTAAAGAAGATGTTGATCTTATATTCCTCGCAAAAGAGCTTGACGCATTGCTTGTTAGTGTTGATTACGGAGTTATTAAGTGGGCAGAGAAACTGGGAGTAAAGTGGCTTCTGCCAAGCAGGTTTAAAGACTATCTCCTGAGTTCCATTAAACTGCAAAAGGCGTAAAAAACAAAGAGCAGGGCATCAATTAAAATACAATAATTTCCAAGGTATCATTCAGATATACTTTTTATTTTACACGCCTGACATCCAATGGCGCGGCTATAATGAGAGTTTCTTTTTGCGCACCCTGAGCTTGGTTTCAATGAAGTCCTTGTGGGAAACGTGGATAAGTTCAGCAATTTTGCGGACTGCATGTTCCTCGTATTTGTCAAGCACTTCATCTGCAAAGGCAACCTCCCACAAATGCTCTATCACTTTAACCTTCTGCTCATAGGTAAATCCTTTATTAATAAGAGAGGTAAATGCATAATATCCGGTGGACCTCTGGATTTCTTCTTCAGCGAGCTGAATAAGCGAATTTGTTTCTTCCTTAGTGAGTTTAAACTTGGACTGAATGGACTTTGTTACGGTTCTGCGTTCATCCTCACTAACATCTGAATCAGCACGCATTATCTCTATAAGGAGTGCGGCAGTAGCAAGCTGAAGGGAATGCTCAGATACCTCATCTGTTCTGTCAGAAGAGGGTTTAATATTCTTTTCAAAAAACTGCTTTATGGTTCTAATCATAAAAAAATCACAATTAATGGATTGTTAAGAGATATATGGTGCCAAAGGCAGGTAAACTTCGCTTTCGCTACGCTTGCCTGCTTGTTTTTTTGATTATTAATCACCAAATAATTATTCGTAGCTTATGCGAAGAATAATGGTGCCGAAGGCGGGATTTGAACCCGCACACCGGTGAAGGCACCAGACCCTGAACCTGGCGCGTCTGCCAGTTCCGCCACTTCGGCATAGCTTATAATAATTTCAAATATTCTTTCCCTACTCCTGATTTTAAATATTTTTCTCTTTTCCTTGCTTCAATTCTAGTTCTGTATTTTTCTATTAATATAGCTTTGAATGGTGCGTAGACGCGAGTTGTTTTTTCCTTTTTATAGCTGTGTTCCTTTATTCTTCTTTGAGGATTATTGGTTAATCCAACATAAATATAATTTTTCTCTTTACTTTTGATCGCATAAACATAATACATATTTTAACTGGCGCGCCTGCCTGCCGGCAGGCAGGTCTGCCAGTTCCGC
>JAZFSN010000020.1:0-8816 GCA_036446195.1 Thermodesulfovibrionia bacterium
AAAATAAAAACACTCTCTGGTCAGAGGCCGTTGAAAGAATAAAAGCGAAAGACCAACTGCTCGCCTGTAAGCTCGCAGAGGCAAAAATAATAGGTATTACAAATACAGAGTTCACCATAGGGTTCAACGGAGGTATGTCTGTATTAGCTGATTCAGTAAAGAAGAACGCCCCTCTTGTAGAGACTGCAATAAAAGAGATCACAGGTAATAAATTAAGATTAAAAATCGTGTCTCTGCCGGTTGAAGACCTGCCTGCCGGTAGACAAGGTACGAATCTCCGGAAAGAAAAAAAAAGCATTGATAAAATAGAAGAAGTCTCTTTAAATCCCGTTGTTAAAAATGCCATTGAACTCTTTAATGGTAAGCTATTAGAAGTTAAATCACTTAAAAAAAATGATTCCACAGATTAAAAGATTCAGATTACACAGATAAGGCAAGATATTTATTGATTGAGGAATTGTGGATTAATTCTTAAATCCCTGAATTCCTAAATTCATAATTTATCTAATCTGTGTAATCGTCTTTACAAATCGGTGTAATCAGGTATAACGAAGTTATACCAGGAGGTGTTTAAATGTCTAAAGGAATGTTTGGCGACATGATGCGGCAGGCTAAGAAAATGCAGCAGGAAATGGGAAAAATACATGAAGAATCAAAGAAAAAAACTATTGAGGCTTCTGCAGGCGGCGGCATGGTTACTGTAATTGCAAACGGCGGAATGGAAATTGTATCTATCAAGATAGAGCGCGAGGTTGTTAACCCCGATGATATCGAAATGCTGCAGGATCTGATTATCGCGGCCGTAAACGAGACATTGCGGCAGGCACAGCAGATGGTAAATGAAGAAATGAGCAAAGTTACGGGAGGGATGAACCTTCCGGGTCTTGGAAACATACTTGGTCAATGAGTGCCGGAATCATAGAAAAACTTATAGATGAGCTCATGAAACTTCCAGGCATCGGGAGGAAAACTGCCCAGCGATTATCATTCTTTATTATGGGAATGCCTGAAAAAGATGCTGTATCAATAGCAGAAGCCATTATTAAATTAAAAAACAAAGCGAGATTCTGTCAAACCTGTTTCAGTATAACAGAAGATGAGATCTGCTCCATCTGCAGAGACACTTCAAGGGACTTCAGCAAGATATGTGTTGTTGAGGAACCAAGCAATCTTATTGTAATTGAAAAGACAAAAACATTTAAAGGACTTTACCATGTCCTGCTTGGCGCGTTATCTCCCATAGACGGCATAACCCCTGAACGGCTTAAAATTAACGAACTGATCAACAGGGTAAAAAGAGGTAATATTGAAGAAATTGTTTTAGCCACAAATCCTAATACCAAAGGCGAAACCACAGCACAGTACTTATTAAAATTGCTGAAACCAATGAATATAAAAATCACGCGAATTGCATACGGACTTCCCATTGGCGGGGATATAGAATTTGCAGATGAAGTAACACTTTCAAAGGCTATCGAAGGAAGGAACGAACTGTAACCCCCGTTAGAAAAATTGTTTCAACGGGCTAAATCTATATCACTTTATGCACCATTTCTATGTTCCTCCATAACACAAAAACGAGCACAATATAAACAAAATAACTCAACACCTCAATCAGTGAAGGGTTTCCATTATAACCTCCTTGTCTATTTTTCAAACAACTACTCAAGCCTAGTGCACTGTCACATAAATTCTTACTATTCGTCATTCCCGCGAAGCTTGTCCCAGCAGGCAGTAAGCAGGGAACGGGAATCCAGAGCATTCACTGGATTCCCAATCAAGTTGGGAATGACCAGAAATTAATGTGACAGTGCACTAGATCCCTCTTTGCTTTTTTTGTTCCTGATTATGATGTGTATAATGTTGACCCCGTTTATGATTACATGTGCCCACTAAAATTAAACACAATCAGCTTTTTCCCTTTGATTTATTTTCCATTATGCTAAAAGCTGATGTTCTGAAAAGTTTTTTCCCTTGTGCTAAAATCATCGCGGCAATTGAACTTTCTTTAGCAAGGGAGCTCCCTTCTTCAAAACCGAGAACATATAGCGCTGTTGAAAGTGCGTCTGCTTCAGTAGCAGTAGGAGCTACGACTGTCACACTTAGTATTCCTGTCGCCGGTCGCCCGGTTCTTGGATCAATAATGTGAGAATAACGATTGCCCTGTATGTAGAGTCCACTTTCATAATCAGCAGATGTTGAGACTGCTCCACCTGTAAGGTAAAGCACTGATATGCTCTTTGTCTGATTAAGCGGATCCCTTATATGCACAGTCCAATAGGGTTTATCAGGTGGTACACCCATGGTGAGTATGTTCCCACCAAAATTCAATAATGCAGCCTTGATGCCTTCCTTTAGCAAAATTCTGCCCACACGGTCGAGGGCATAGCCCTTGCCAATACCACCCAAGTTAACATTCACGCCCTCAGGAAGTCTGACTTCCTGTTTTTCCAGATTCATTTCTATATAGTGTGCACCCACACTTTCTTTTGCCTTATAGATTTCATCGTTAGACGGGAGTTCATTCTTTACGGCAGCCTCCTCCCATAGCCTGATCAGGGGAGCCACTGTTATGTCAAAAGCACCCTGAGTTACCCCTGTAATCTCTTTAGAGCGAGCAAGCAGATCCATAACCTCTATACTCAGAGCAAGTGGTTCACCTCCGGCATATCGGTTGAGGCGTGAAATTTCGCTATTCTCGATATATGTACTGAGAAGATTCTCAAGACGGGCTGCCTCGGAAAAAGCCAAAGAAAATGCCCTGTCTGCATTTCTCCTGTTATCAGCATACAGCGTTAGCTCCAGTGTTGTTCCCATAATCAACTGAGATCGTCTAAAGGAAACAAGGCCGGTGGAGACAGTACCCTGTTGTTTTTCCTGAACTCTGGTTTCCTGTAACACCCGCGTGCTCTCTTCGTTATCTGACCGAACGTACTGGGGGACAGCAAGGACAGATAGATAAGCTACTATTCTACGAACCCCATCAGTGATTGCACGGCAGGAGAGCGTCGCACTGCTGATATTTCTGATATCGGCATTGAGGCGTAAAGCATCGGTCACTTTCTTTCCCTTAAATTGGTCCCGGAACCTCTTCTGTCGAATCTCGCCACCCTGAGTTTCCCGGTAAGCAAGTATCTCAACTATCCTGATAGAACCCTCAGGGTTGAGGACCACAATAAAGGTAATAGGCTGACTCTTGCCAATGACATTGTCAATTTTAGCATAGCCCATTATTTTACCATTCTTCGTCCCGGCATAATATTTATAAATCCTCGAAACCCGTTTCACGCGAAGCAGTTCCTGTATCTTTTTTCTCTGTTCTTCAGTTACTATCACCACTTTCTTCACAATCGAATCGGCCTCAGGGAAAGCCATCTTCAAGGCTTCCTCTTTAGTGAAATATACCCCTGCATAGAGCCTTGTAGAAAACAAAAGCAAGCAAAATATGAGTCCTATTCTGAGACCGATCTTTTTTTTCATTTGAAATTCCCCTTTTCGTTTGATTAGAACATATAGGCTACTCCCAGATTAGATTGATGCCAGTCAGTACCTGCTCCATTCTCCCAGCTCTCCAAATCAGCTTTTACTGCTACTTGTGGTATTGGGAAATAGGTCAAGCCAAAAGTAGTCACCTTCCGGTCGTTGGCAGGGTCAGCAGTGAGAGAGGCAGCTACCTTTTTCTGGGTATTGAATTGTTCATGCCGGACAAATAGGACAAGGTCCTGATTTTCAGGTAAAAATGATTTTCCTAAGTGGTAAGCCCCTTCTGCATACCAACCCAGGATCTCTTCGCCGATGACCTGACCTGTTTTTGTATTGATCTTATCCGTATCATCAACATTGACAGAGACAACCAAACCGGTTAGTTCCAAATCCTTCCACCGGTATCGAATATCGCCTTCCAGAATACTTACGGTGGCATCGCCGAGTGCAGAATCACCCTGTGCCGCATCACCCAAATAGCCGGATATACCCAGATTAAGGCCAGGTATCCCTCCATATTCTATCCTTCCGACAACCGCCAGATTGTCTCCTTTGGCACTTGCTACTTTACCCCGGCCTTTCCGGATTCCGCTCGATGCCTTGAACTTGCTTGCATCCAGTCCTCCCACTAAATAGAGACGGTAATTCAAGTCAGGATGAGGCGAGCCGAATATTCCTACTCCCCCTTCCTGCCAGGTTGTAGGGATAACATTGTTCTGAACATAGGGCCGTTCAACACTATAAAAAAGTGTTGGCTCATGAAACTCGTTTAGATACCCTACAGGCATAAGCATACTGCCCATACGGATATTAAAGGCATCCGAAAACAGAAAACTAATATGGGCATATTCGAGTTCCATCTCAGTGGCAGCATGTTCAAAATCCACTTCAGCATCAAGAACAATCCAATCGTTGAAGTGATATGTCCAGCCGATGACCATGCGGTGAAAATCCATCTTGTCATTCTTTCCTTCTTCGCCGGTGTTATTGTAATGTAGCTCTCCGTAACCATGGAAGTGAAGCTTTTTTTCATTGCCTTCAGGCTGCTTCTCTTTAAGAGCATCCACTTCTTCCATCAGTATCTGCATCTTCTCTTCCAGCGCTTTAATCTCATCATCCTGGGCCAATACCTGTTGAGAACTTAAGAAAATCAAGAACAACCCCATCAGAATAATTTTTCCAGCACTTATCAAGACTTTGTTAATTTTTGCCATTTTACTCACTCCTTTCACACATAATCTACCGTAAATATGCTTCTTTTATAGCCAGTTGTAAGTATAAAAGTTATACCATCGACACCTCCTTCCCTTCTTTTCATAATTGATAATGAAAATCATTCTCATATATTTTATAAAAAAATTTAAGGCTCCTTATTTGCCCTTAATTTTTTTAACCATATATATAGTCCTGTTATAGTCTGGAACAAAATTATGACTCCTATCGCATCTACTAATAAGTTAATAGGTTTTCCAAAGAATCTTCCCCCATGAAAGGCCGTTACAACTTTCTCCCATGTAGGCGGAGTCTCTATATAATCCTCATCTGCTTCTTCATCTTTCTCCTGAAATCCATAAAGCCAAAGCACAACCGGATTTGTGGGATACTTCCCGTAGAGGCTTAATTCATCACTATGGTTGAGAAGTAACCCTGTAAGAACTAAAAATATGATTAAAATGAAGGAGACCAACCCTACTATGCTGTGAAGCAACTGGATAAAATTAGAATTTTTCTTTTGCATGGTTCTTATAGCTCATCCTTTTTTGTTTTTTAAGCAGTTAAAACAATCTTACAGTGTACAAATGCCCACGAATGGTACATAAAAAACAGGAATCTTCTTTGATTTTGCTATGTTTAGCACATCCTTTTTTGCGTTGTGTGACACTTTATTTGTGAATATAACCACAGCATCAACTCCAATCACTGCCACGCTATTTGAGACCTCAACAGTTGTCCCCGGGTAGTTGGACACGGTTACATATTTTTTAGTCAGGTTATTAAACAAAACGCTTTTGCCCACATCAGGGCTGCCAACAATGGCTCTCTTTCTCATATGCCCGCCTGATTAATTATGACTTTGATTATCATTATCATTATATCATCAAAAAAAATTAACTCTTACATTTTCTGCATATACCGTAGAGTAATAACTTATGTTCCTGAAGTATAAACCCTTCTTTTTTAGCAAGCCTTTTCTGCAGTTTTTCTATCTCCGGATTCATCACCTCTATAAAATTTCCACATTTTACACATACTAAATGATCGTGATGTTCATGTCCGTAAAGATGTTCATATCTTACTGAACCGTTTTCAAGCTTTAGCTCCCTGCTGAGCCCGCATTCACAGAACAGCTTTAACGTCCTATAAATTGTAGCAAAGCCTATCGCAGGGTTTCTCTTCCTGACAAGTCTGTATAACTCATCGGCAGTCACATGCCTCTCTGTTTTTAAGAAGGTCCGGAGGATTCCCCTCCGTTGGTCACTATGCTTTAGACCTTTGCTCTTTACAAAATAGTCAAATATCTTTTCTTCTTCCTCAGATGACATATCACCCTCTATTATCCTGAGATTGATTATCAATATCAAAATAACATATTGGAAATTACTTGTCAAGTGTTTTTAAGCACCTCTTTAATAATCTCTATGCTAATATTTTCTTCTATCCGGACATTTCCAATGGACTCGGGCAGGATAAATCTCAGGCGCCCTGCCCTGACCTTCTTATCAATCTCCATGGCACCAAGTATGTCTGAGACATCAATGCCCGAAGGAATTTTAACCGGCAAATTATATAACTCTATAAGGCTTTTTATACGTTCTGCATCTTTTTTTTGAAGAATCCTGAGTCTTACCGCCAGTTCAGCAGCAGCACACATACCAATGGCAATGGCCTCTCCGTGAAGAAATCTCTTGTAATCCGTCACGGTCTCTATGGCGTGTCCGATCGTGTGGCCAAAGTTCAGTACCGCCCTTAAACCTGCCTCTCTTTCATCCCTTGATACTATATCTGCCTTTATCTCGCATGAACGCTTAATAACATGGATAAGATTATCTTTAGAGAAAGATGCTTCTCTGCCTTTATTCTCCAGAAAACCAAAGAGCTCACTGTCAGCAATGACCCCGTATTTTATAATCTCGGCAATGCCTGAGCATAATTCCTTATCCGGAAGGGTTTTTAATGTATCAACATCAATAAGAACAAGAGACGGCTGATAAAACGTTCCGATCATATTTTTGCCGAGAGGGTGGTTGATGCCTGTCTTGCCTCCAACAGAGCTGTCAACCTGTGCAAGAAGGGTTGTAGGAACCTGAACATACCTTACCCCCCTCATGTAGGTTGATGCTACAAAACCCGTCATGTCTCCCACAACACCGCCGCCCAAGGCAACGAGAAGCGAATCCCTGTCAAAACGGGCCTTTAACAGCTCACCGTATAAGTAAGAAATCCACAAGGATTCTTTATATTCCTCTCCGTCAGGTATAAGGAAAATCTCGTGCCTGATACCTGATTCGCGTATTGATTTTAATAAATCGTCTTTGTAAAGCTGGAAAACTTTTTTATTACTGATTATCGCAACACTGGATGGCCTGAATTCCAGAAGTCTGAGACCAAGCTTCTGAAGAATCCTGCTTCCAATAATTATCTTATAACTGCGTTCCTTCAGATCAACGTTAACCTCCTGCATATCAAGTCCCAGCATCTCTATTATTTCCTGGGCGGTCTCACCCGGGGTTATATAATCAGTCTCAATAGATATATCTGATTGCATATAAATTTTTTGTCTTTCAGCAAGTAATCTTTTAATTTCATTCAGCGGCTCTTCAACATCAAGCAAAGGCCTTTTCCCGCCTTCAAGCATAACCCTCCTGAGAATAATTCCCGGGTCTGCCTTTAACCATATAATAATTCCCTTTCTGCCAAGGTCATCTACATTCTCCCTGTTCTTGATAACTCCTCCGCCTGTAGCGATTACAACATTGCTCATCTGTGATATTTGTTTAACTACAGACCGTTCCACCTCCCTGAAATAGTCTTCGCCTTTTTTCTTGAAAATAAGGGAGATTGGCATGCCCTCACGTTCTTCAATATGATGGTCCGTATCAATAAAGGGATATCCAAGCCTCCTGCTGAGTTCCTTGCCAACAGAGCTCTTGCCTGTTCCCATAAATCCTGTCAGAACAATTTTCATCTTAGAAACCTCTCTACCTTACCGTCATTCCTGCGGAAGCAGGAATCCAGGTATTATTTGCAAATACTTTCATATAAATCATTCCATTGCGGATTATCTTTTTCAATTAGTTTCAGTTTCCATGCCCGCTTCCATTTCTTTATCTGTTTCTCTCTAGGAAAAGCAGATTCAGCAGATTCATATACTTCGTACCAAACCAGATGGTGAATATTATATTTTAGGGTAAACCCCTCAACCATATTATGTTTATGTTCATAAACTCGCTTGATAAGATCTGAAGTTACGCCTGCATACAAGGTGCCATTTTCGTTTGCTACAGACTATATAAACATAAAATTTTTTCATTTATTTGTCATGCCCGAGGTTTTAATCGGGTATCCAGGGTTTCCTGTGAAAACAGGAATCCAATTCCTTATAGTTCCCTGCCTTCGCAGGGACGGCGTCTGATTCCCCGCTAGAGTTTATCCCGTACTCCGATACGGGGCGAGAACGACGTCTGGATTCCCGCATACGCGGGAATGACATAAAAAACACCCAATAAAATATTTTATCTTTGAGATTAGATGGAAAATTACTTCTTAATTTGATTTGGAATTTGGAATTTACTCCTCGTTTGTAGCGTATTCGTTGTAATATGTATTAAAACTCTCTTATCTGCTTTATATAACCTTTATAATTCCTCTTGACCTCTTCCATACTGTCACCGCAGAACTTTTCAAGGAAACTGTCTGCAATCACAAGGGCAGCCATTGCCTCCCCGATTACAGATGCCGCCGGTACAGCGCATATATCTGACCTCTCATATACTGCCTTAAACGCCTTTTTGCTAATAATGTCAACCGAAGACAGCGGGGACCTCTGAGTAGGTATCGGCTTCATAGCAGCTCTTAAGACAATTGGCATGCCATTGCTAATTCCGCCTTCTATGCCGCCGGCATTGTTCGTTTTCCTATAAAACCGTGAACCGTGAACCGTGAACCGTGAACCGTCATAAAAGATTTCATCCATAACCTCAGAGCCGAATTTCCCGGACATCTCAAAGCCTGGCCCTATCTCCACCCCTTTTATTGCCTGGATACTCATAAGCGCATGGGCGAGCCTCGCATCAAGTCTCCTGTCCCAATGGCTGTAACTGCCAAGTCCCACA
>JAZFSN010000021.1:0-3095 GCA_036446195.1 Thermodesulfovibrionia bacterium
CAGCTCGAGGCTGTTGGGCTCTTTGAATCCGTGAGAATGAGTTACAATGACCAGGTTTACCCCGCCAGAAAGCGCTGAATCAGCTTTCCTGCTGCCGGGGTTTTCAGACATTTCCTTGAATGCCGAGCCAAACATCATGCCTGTACTCCCTGTCGTAGAGGCAACGACAATGTGTTTATAATGGAAATCTTTAATCGCGTCTTGTGCAATGTTAAGACACTGAAGTGTATTTTCAGGACCAGTTTTTTCGAAATAAGTTACTGTTTTTTTCATGTATTAACTCCTTTTTTAAATTGTTAAGGGCACTGTAATTGAATTTATTATCTTAGCTTTAGTTGCAATGCGCTGAATATTCCTGATTTAGTATTTTACTTTTATTGATAAAACTCTATCAAGTAAAATCTGATATACTTTCATATGCCGTTTGACAACCTGATTAAAATAATGGAGACATTAAGGGGGCCGCGTGGCTGTCCCTGGGATAAAGAGCAGACAAGGGAAACACTTAAGCCATTTCTTGTAGAGGAGTTATACGAGCTTCTCGATGCTCTTGATGAAGATGACCCTGAAAAAATAAAAGAAGAACTGGGAGACCTGCTCTTTCAGATAGTCTTTCACTGTCATCTGTCCGGGGAAAAGGGCGAGTTTGATATACATGATGTTGTTAATAATATTTCCGATAAAATGGTCAGGAGGCACCCGCATGTATTTGGCAAGGCTGATTTAATGACATCGGAAGATGTATTAGTGCACTGGGAGGAAAACAAAAAAAAAGAGGGTAAAGAACGTGAATCTGTTCTTGACGGCGTGCCCAGGGCGCTACCTGCGCTGTACAGGGCGCAAAGGCTTCAGGATAAAGTTTCAAGGGTTGGTTTTGACTGGGAGAGGATTGAAGATGTTTTCAGAAAACTTGATGAAGAGCTTGTTGAGCTAAGGACTGCGCTTGATAAAAAAGACAACAGGGAAATCGAGGCTGAGATGGGAGATATTTTTTTTGTCCTTGTGAGAATTTCTAACTTTGTGGGAGTAACTCCGGAAGATGCTTTGAGAAAAACAATCAGTAAATTTATAAACCGCTTTAAACATATTGAGATGAGGTCTTCAGAACAGGGCAGGAAGCTTTCAGATATGACCCTTGAAGACATGAACATTTTATGGGAAGAATCGAAGAAAAGATTTAAATGATTATTATATTCTAATCGTGCCGAGCCCTTTAAATTCAATTCCGAACATTATCTGGTTCTCATTTAGTTTTTGAGTATAAGATATAATCAGGCCCCAGCACTGGCTTGTATATCTTGAATACAGTTTTAATTCCTGTATGCCATTTCCTTTAAGGTCGTACCATAATTTACCGTAAAGATTTAAAGGGATAGATAGATTGAGCATATCAAAGGGTCTGTTTATTTCAGCTTCGAAAGTCAATTGGTCAAGGGACGTGGAGCGCCTGAAATTTTTGCCAATACCTGCAAATCCTTTATGCCATCTGAGATTTACTGCGGCAATTGTCTCGGAAATATTTTTATCATAAACGTCGAACAGGGCATTTACGCTTAAATTCAGATATCTGTTTGAAAAGGCGGTTTCTATCTGAACCGGCGAGTATGATTTCTCAACGTTGAGTAAGTTGTAACTCTGAGAAAGTCTGAATCTTGCCTCTGTACCACCCAAAATTGGGCCTGTAACTCTATTAGTGAAGGTATAAGTCAGGCTGCTTGTTTTGGACAGGGAGTCTATTGAATCAAATGAGGGCATACTGCTCTGATCTACTGCTGATACATATGTATATTCGATAGTCGGCTCAATAAGGTGGATAAAAGAAGGATATCTTTTTAAAAATCGTGTTGTCAGTGATGACCTGAGGTCAAATATTTCTCTGTTTACGTCTCCAGAGGGGTCTTTGAGATAATACAGTGTCTCTCTAAGCCCAATTTTCTGGGTAAAATTGACTGTCCGCCCAAAGCTCAGATAGAAACTGGGATAAATATCTAATCTATGTCCGTACTGGCCATTATTTCTCCAGAAATTTGTGCCTGTGACTGCCATGTTAAAAGATGTTATCCCTATGTCTCTTGTATTAATAATAAACCCTAACTCTGGCAGGCTTTGCGGTATTGAACCTGAACTGTCCTCGAGGCTTTGTCTGTATTGTCCCAGCAGGTAAGTCCTTCCACCTGTAAAAGGCCTGGATATATGAAGATTCGATTCAAGATATTTTTGCAGTCTTTCCTCCGATAAAAATCCAAATGGGTCCGATTTCCATGTTGAAAGACCGATTCTTTTGGATGAGGTTGATTTGAGTACATTATAATAATCGAATTCATTAACAAGGTGAATTTTTAAATAACCTGACATATTATATGGTAATTCGTGGTTATGATATGACTTTAACTCAGTGAAATCTCTTAGCAGATCATTGTCTCTCAGATGATATATCCACAATTCGCCGTTGGTTCCGGAGGTTGTTACATACCTGTAATCAATTCCCTTTCCAATCCCTTTGTTACTGAAGTAATCAGTGTAGAATGTTGCATCCATATTGTTTTTTATCGCCCAGAAAAAACCCTGTTTGAATGTAAACCCTTTTGTGTTACTGTAGCCCAGAGTAGGCATAAGTAAACCTGTCTGGCGATCTTTGGCAAGAGGAGCCCAAAAATAGGGGCTGTAAAGAACAGGAATGTTTTTGATATAAAAAGTTGCATTTCTTGCCTTTATATTTTCATGAAGTTTTATCTTTATGTCTTTACCTTTAAAGTGCCATTCAGGGGGAGTGGCGTCGCAGGTTGTAGCGTCTGCGCGGTCCATGGAATAGGTCTTCTCCCCGAGCTTTTTCATGTCTCCCCCCTGGATATGATAATTGTGTTTCTTGTAAAAAATATCGCTGTTATAGATTGTGCCGACCTTTGTGTCCAGATTCAGCTCTATTTTGTCGGCTTTTATAATAACCTCTGTGTCTTCATATGTGACATTGCCGATAGCAATGATATCAGCTGTGGTATTATTGAGATTGACTTCATCTGCATTCAGGGTTGAATCCCCGTAAATAACCTTAACCGAGCCCTTTGCAATATATGTGTTGGTTTCAGCAATACTCT
>JAZFSN010000022.1:0-5122 GCA_036446195.1 Thermodesulfovibrionia bacterium
ACCTCTCTACCTTGTTTCCAACAACAACGATTTCACCTGCCATCTCATGGCCAAGGATGCGGGGGGCCTTTTTTATCCTGTACCACTGCATAACATCGGTCCCACAGATTCCCGAGGCCATCATTTTTACAAGAATTTCACCGGCCGATATGCCGGGAACAGGACACTTCTCAATTCTTATATCATCATTGCGATAGTAAACAGCTACTTTCATATTAAAGGTAGGGGTTAGGGTGTTAGGATAATAAAATACAATGCAAGTTGTTTTATTAAGTCATCTATCTTGTATACGGCCTGTTTAGCGGAACCCTGGAATCCCTGAATCCTTGTGCCCTTCTTTTGAAGGTGTAATTATTTTTTTGAGTATATCTCAAACGCCTCATCAACAGAGGTGCCTTTATGGACAACTGCTCTTATAGCTTTTATCATTCCGACGGGATTGTCACTCTGAAAAATGTTTCTGCCCATGTCAACGCCAGAAGCGCCTTCCTTAATGGCATTTGCTGTCATCTGCAGGGCATCTTTTTCAGGTATTTTTTTGCCTCCTGCCATAACGATAGGAACTGGACATCCTTCAACGATCCGGTAAAAATCCTCGCAGTAATATGTTTTCACAAAATGGGCTCCGAGTTCTGCAGCTATCCTGCAGGCGAGACCCAGATAGCGTGCATCCCGCGCCATTTCCTTACCGACAGCGGTTACTGCCAGCACAGGCATTCCGTATCTCTCGGCCTCGTTCACCAGTCTGCCAAGATTTGCTATGCTTCTGTCTTCATTGCCTGCGCCGACAAAGATGGACATGCCCACACCGGATGCGTTGAGCCGTATTGCTTCTTCCATGGATGTGGTAATATCCTCGTTGGATAATTCCCCCAGTATACTCGGGCCGCCGGATACCCTGAGGCAAACTGCAGTATCTTTTCCGGGATCAATGCTGGTTCTCAGCATGCCCCTGGTTATAAACAGGCAGTCAGCATGGGAGACGAGCGGGGTTATGGTTTTTTTGAAATCCCTTAACCCGGTTGTAGGGCCCTGAAAAAAACCATGGTCAACAGCAAGCATGACTGTTTTTCCTGTTTTTGGTTTAATAATCTTTGATAACCTGTTTTTCATTCCAAAATCCATAGTTGGTTTCCTCCTGACATAATGTTCATTATACTAGGTTTTTATCTGAGCAAACCCGGTTTTTCATCAATCATGGGTAAGCTGTCTTGAAAGTATATATAAAGAGACATTTAGCTGTCAAAGACGGCAGAAAAATCTTTAATAATAATTTTACTCGTTCTTTATATAAAATGAAACTATTGAACAAGGTATGGTTAAGGAACACTCAGGCTTAAATACTGTCTCGGAATATACCATACGGTTAATGCCTTCGGAACCAGGGGAATCACTTAAGGCCGCTAATAAGTTTGTTCATGAAGACTTTTTCTTTATCAGTCAATAAAGTAAATTTAATAGCTACCTGATAAAGGGGGAATGATTCATTCTTTTTCTTTATTGTTCCTATCAAGGATGACCTGACAACTAAAGCCAAAGGTGTTATTGTTTGACTATCACTGTTTACTATCTGAATCCTGTGAACATTGTTAATGTTCAGGCGTTTTGTGGTTTCCAGAAGTATCCCGCCTATACTTATGTTCTGTATCATGACATCATCTGCAAGGATAAGTTTTGCTTTGCATTTATCGCCAGCTTTAAAACGCTCAAACGAACGAGGTATTATTTTTTTTCCCATTTTTTTACGTACTCTTTTTGAATATGGCTATGTAGGGAAGGTTCCTGAACTTATTTTCGTAGTCCAAACCATAGCCGACAACATATTCGTTAGGTATTTCAAAACCAATATAATCCAGGTCGATATCTACCTTTCTCCGTGCTTTTTTATCAAGAAATGCGCATATCTTTAAGGACGCGGGATTTTTTGACAGCAACATATCTTTAATATACTTAACAGTGAGACCTGTGTCAACGATGTCTTCTATGAGAAGTACATGCCGGTCTTTTATATCTTCCCTTAAATCGCAGTGGACTTTAATCTCACCCGTACTGTGTGTTCCGGTGTAACTTGATGCAATGAGGAAATCTATATCTATTGGTGTCTGGATTAATTTAACTATATCGGAAAAAAACATAAAGGCACCTTTTAAAATTCCTATAGTGATAAGCTCTTTTCCCTCATAATCTTCTGATATTTTTGCGGCAATCTCTTTCACCCTGTTTTGAATCTGCTCAACACTAAAAAGCGGTTTGCCGGTTATCATTGTGTCCTCCATGGAGTTAGTGAGTAGTTCCTGAGCCTGAGCTTTTATTATATTACTTACTGAACTATATTTCACTAACATTCTATATCAGTTTTATTTGTGAATTACAGCAAAAAAAAAGTATACTATATTGATGAAAAAAGAACTCGGTAAGACTATTACAGTTGTTAACGCAATAGTTTTTGCAGTGATTATTCTGGTTGGTGCGGTTAGTTTATATTTAACACAGGATATTCTGCATAATGGATATAAGATTAAAGAGACAAGTGAGCATATTCCTAAAGTTGATAAAATTTATGCTGACGCATATCGATTAGTACTCGCCTTACATCATTTTCTTATAGATCCTGACGAACTATACTCCAGGGAGGTCCTCTCAAAAATCTCTGAGATTGAAACTGAAACAAAAAAGTATAAAGCACAGGAAATAAAAGAAACTTATAGAGAAAGCAAAAAAGAGATAAAACTGTTAGATGCAATACTGGAGGATATTGATGGTCTGAAGTATAATCTGCCCGCTGTTTTTGAGGAGTTTGCAAGGACAGGCAAATTTGATAAGGAAAGGATTGAAGAGCTGGAGGAATTTGCATATCACATTGAGGCCACGGTAAAGGAGATAAATAGCATCCACTTTGTCAAGATAACAGAATGGGAAGAAGAGTCTATAGTGAATATGTGGATAATATTAATTATTTATTTAGTGTTTATTACATTCGGCGGCGCTTTTGTTTATGTGGAGCACAGGCTTCTTTTACTAAAGGTTGTAAAACCGATTAAAGAACTGTCTTCAGCGACTATAGAATTTTCAGATGGAACTTTTGATAGAAGAGTCCATACTAATTCTAAAACAGAAATAGGCGTGCTTTATCAATCCTTTAATAAAATGGCAGATAAGCTTCAGGAACATGATAAGTTTCTCCGGGAGTTTAATGTAGAGCTGGAGAAAAAAGTTAAGGAAAGGACACTTGAATTGCTGCAGGCGAATGAACGACTGCGAAAGACTCAGAATACATTGGTCAGGACTGAAAAAATAGCGGCTGTAGGGCAGGTTGCAGCTATTGTGGCGCATGAAATAAAAAACCCGCTGAATTCTTTATCTATAAACACCCAAATGCTCTCGAAAGAACTTTTGGAAAAGTTCGGACCTGACTCTTCTGCCCATGAATCAGCAACCCATATTGGATATGAGGTTAAAAGGATTAATAATATTCTTGATGAGTTTGTCAAATTCACAAGATTTCCTGAACCCCTGTTTATACAGAACAATATAAACCAGGTTATTACGGAAGTGGCTGATTTGCTCCTGGAAAATGCAAAGGAATCTAATGTGATGATTAAATTATCTCTGCAGGAGGACATCCCCGAATTCAAGTTCGATGCAAGGCAGTTTAAAATGGTATTCATGAATCTCGCTCAAAATGCAATAGGTGCGATAGATAAAGGCGGTTTAATAGAGATAGAGACAAGATTACAGAATGGAGATGTTCTTATCATTGCCTCTGATACAGGCAGGGGAATCCCGGATAAAGACATTGAAAAGATATTTACGCTGTTTTTCACTACCAAAGAACGGGGCCTTGGGCTTGGTCTTTCCATTGTTCAGAAGATAGTAGAAAGTCACGGGGGAAGGATAAACTGTACGAGCAAAGTTGGAGAGGGTACGGTTTTTGAGATAGTCCTTCCCATAGAAAGAGGTTAAGATTATATTGATGAAACACTCTGTCCTGATGGTAGATGACGAGAAATCAGCCCGCGAAGGTCTTGCAAGATACCTGTCTTCTGATTATTTAACCTGTGTGGCTGCTAACGGTCATGAAGCAATCAAAAAACTCAGGGAAAACAGTGACATTGATGTTGTTCTTAGTGACATGATGATGCCTGAAATGGACGGCATTGAATTGCAGGAAAAGATTAATGCAGAGAATAAAGATGTGATTCTTATTTTTATGACAGCTTACTCAACGATTGAAACAGCGGTTGATGCAATGAGAAAGGGAGCATACGATTACATGACAAAACCTCTGGATCTGAATAAACTTGAGATAACCATAAAAAATGCAATTGAAAATAGAAAATTAAAATCAGAGAATATCCATCTGAAGCAAAGGATCAGGGAGAATTTTGAAGCTACTACCCTTATTGGGAACTCTGAAAAGACAAAAGAAATTTTAGAATTGGTCAGGCGGGTTTCATCCACTACTGCCACGGTATTGATTCAGGGCGAGAGCGGAACAGGCAAAGAGCTTGTGGCAAATATCGTACACTATAATAGTCCTGTTGCAGATGGACCCTTTATAAAGGTTAACTGCTCAGCTTTGGCTGAGGGTGTGCTCGAGAGTGAGCTTTTTGGACATGAAAAGGGCGCTTTTACTACTGCATTGTATTCGAAAAAAGGGAGATTCGAACTTGCAGACGGAGGTACACTTTTTCTTGATGAAATAGCTGACCTCCCTCTGTCTATTCAGATCAAGCTTTTAAGATTTCTTCAGGAAGAGGAATTTGAGCGGGTAGGCGGCACGAAGACGATAAAGGTTAATGTCAGGATTATCTCTGCTACAAATAAAGAGCTTGAGGGCCTGATCAAAAAGGAAACATTCAGGGAGGACCTATACTACAGGTTAAAAGTAGTAACTGTAGATGTGCCTCCATTGAGAGAGAGAAGGGAGGATATCCCCTTAATTGTTGATTACCAGCTTAAAAGATTTACAGAAATCCATAATAGGAAGGTAGATGGTATATCTCCTGAAGCTATGGAGATAATAAACTCCTATGACTGGCCGGGCAATATAAGGGAATTGATGAACTGTATAGAAAGCGCTGTTGTTATGACCAGAGGGGATATTATTAACGTTGAGAGC
>JAZFSN010000023.1:0-2383 GCA_036446195.1 Thermodesulfovibrionia bacterium
CGGATTATTAAAAAAGTCAGATACAGCGGAACGATAATTGCCAGGCCGGTTAAAAGCGTCTTTTTTATTGAATGCTTAGGTTTTTTCATTATATGTTTTCCCCTTGTATACTGTTTTGAGAATATTTAAAAACTGATTCCACAGCACATGACAGGACTTATGTAATTTTATAGGTTTTTGATGATAAATTCTATCGTGAGGCATAATATCCTTCAGTCACACATAAATATTTGCACTGCCTGTACCTTGCATCCTTTATCTTACATTGTGCATACTGCATAGCGTTTCAATCTAACTTCTCTCTTTAATTATTTGCAATAATCCCTCATAGGAATCGGTCTTAACTCCGAGGGTTTTTGCTTTTTTTAATTTCGAACCCGGGTTTTCTCCAACTACCAGATAATCCGTATTTTTTGATATTAAGCCTGAAATATGGCCGCCCATACTCTCAATGTGTTCCTCTACTTCTTTCCTCTGCCGGGGTAAAGTACCGGTTATTACAAAGGTTAATCCATCAAGCGGACGCTTTCCAGCTTTCTTATCTTCTCGGAATCGAGTCGTACCGACAAAATCAGGGTTTGATATGCTTAAGCCGGCGGATTTAAGGGTCTTAAGCGTATTTAGATTTTCCGGGTCATCAAAGAACCTTGCTATTGAGAATGCGGTTTTTTCACCCATCTGTTTTATGTTTTTGATTGTTTCCGGCTTTACCCTGTATAAGTCCTCAAGCCTCTTGAAATTTCTGGCAAGAAGCCTTGATGCATACTCACCAATATGAATTATGCCAATGGAATATAAAAACCGTGCAAGAGTGGTTTTTTTACTCTTTTCAATGGCATCTATCAGGTTCTGTGCAGATTTTTCTGCAAACCTGGGAAGTTCAAGAAGGTCCTGCTTTTTTAATATGTAAATGTCTGCAAAGTGGCTGATAAGACCTTTGGAATATAAAAGCTCTACGTTCTTTTCACCCAGACCCTCTATGTCCATTGCCTGTCTTGAGGCGTAATGTTTAATCTTCTCCTGCACCTGTGCCGGACAGTTCAAACCTATACAACGAAATGCTGCCTTACCTTCTTCCCTTTCAACTATTGAACCGCAGACAGGACATTTATACGGATAAGGGAAACGCTTTTCTTTTCCTGTTCTTTTATCCTTTATTACCGTTATAACATGGGGTATGACGTCTCCAGCCCTTTCAACAATAACAGTATCTCCTACCCTGATGTCCTTTCTTTCAATCTCATCCCAGTTGTGCAATGTAGAGCGGGATACTGTTACACCGCATATCTTTACCGGTTCAAGCATGGCAACAGGTGTAATAGTGCCTGTTCTTCCAACACTTGCAATTATCTTCTTTATTTTTGTTGTGCCCTGATGGGCAGGGAATTTATATGCTATTGCCCAGCGGGGCTCCCTTGTTTTTAAGCCGAGAAGACCCTGTATCCTGAACTCATTGACCTTTACGACAGAGCCGTCAATCTCAAAACGGAATTTTTCCCTCTTTGCTTCAATTTCTCTAATGACAGCAATTACTTCATTAACCCCCTTGGCAAGCCTGACATTCGCAGGGACAGGGTAACGCGCCCTCTCGAGCCATTTGATGAATTCCCACTGGGTTTTGAAATCCATGCCTTTGACAGCGCCAATACCGTAGCAGGCTATGTTAAGCTTTCTTGATGCTGTTACAGAAGGGTCAAGCTGTCTCACAGAGCCGGCAGCAGCATTTCTTGGATTTGCAAAGAGGGATTCTCCATTCTTATCCCTTTGCTGGTTGAGGTGTTCAAAATCATTAATATCCATATAGACCTCTCCGCGGATATCAATCTCCTCTGGAATTTTATCCACCCCCTCAATCCTGAGAGGTACAGACTTTATTGTTTTAATATTAGGGGTAACATCTTCTCCCTCGTAGCCGTTACCTCTTGTTGAGGCCTTGTGGAGGAGTCCGCCCCTGTATGTCAGTTCAATAGCAAGCCCGTCATATTTTGGCTCAACAGTGTATACAATTTTATCGTCAGATTTAAGAAATCTTTTAATTCTCAGGGCAAATTCCCTTATCTCATCTTCTGAAACAGCATTATCAAGTGAGAGCATGGGTTGCTTATGTTTTATTTTTTTTAACTTATCAATTGGGGGCGCCCCAACACGCCGGGTTGGGGAATCAGGCAGGACAAGGCCATGGTTTCCTTCAAACTCCTTTAAACGCCTGTAGAGTTGGTCATACTCCTCATCAGAGATTACCGGAGAGTCAAGTACATGGTACTGATAGCAGTGAAAGTTAAGCTCTCTAACGAGCCTTTCTATCTCCTTCTTTACAGCATTAGGTGTCTTTTCCATGGTTTTCTACAAGTTTCACGAGAAACCCCAATGCTGATACAGAGGC
>JAZFSN010000024.1:0-10318 GCA_036446195.1 Thermodesulfovibrionia bacterium
GATTATACCCTGCAATTCGCCCTCTGCAATCTGAAAGATTGCGAGGACTTAGTCCCGGGAATTCTTCGAATTCCTCGGGGAAGCATTGCGGGTACTTAATCCCGGAAATCTAAAAGATTTCTCGGGGCGCTGATTATTTTCATCCATATAATCATTTTATCTGTGTAATCTCTGCCTTCTAATCTGTGGAATCAAGCATCCTCATTTTATATAGGATGCTCACTCCCTTCTACTCTACTGCCTCGAAATTCTTAATGAATTGTCCAATTTGAACACCAAAATAAACGCATTTAATGCCTTCCATACATTCATCAGCATCTTTTTTCTCAAGATGTGTAGTAAGTTCATGAGAGTCTCTTTTAAATTTAACAATATATGCATTCTTTTCTTCGCTAAAATCAAGACTGACAGATATACCATGATCTATTATCTCAGGATACATCTCGAGTATCTTATCCTTTAATGCAACATTTGTGTAAGCCATAAACCCTCCACACAAACAGTTCACGGTTAACAGTTCACAGCTATCAGCTGTTAGTGTTGGTCTAAAGCAATTTAGCAAACCTTCCTTAGTCTGAAAACTGATAACTGACAACTAATAACTGTATTTACGCCCATGGAGTGCCTCCGTCAACAATGCTATGTTCTTCCCACATAAACCAGCTTCCAGTATCTGAAAGAAAAAAATATGTATTTGCAAAGATATCATAATGCTGTTTCTCTTCTTTAACAAGTCTCTTAAATAGTGATTTCTCCTTCTCCGTTTGGACTTCTAATACAGCCTTTTTATAAAATTCCACCCCTTCTTTTTCCATCTGCATTGCAATCTTAAACGCCTCAAGCTCATCTGTGGTGGCTTCAACCCTCTGCATCATTTCATCCTTCATTGCCTCAAAGATTGTCTTGATATTTTTCATTGGACTAACATCCTTCATCGTTATGTTAAGTCCTTTAAGTATTTGAGAAAGCATATCAAGATGCCTTTTTTCATCTTCTGCTACGGTGAGGAACATCTTCTTACCCACCGAATGTGCTGTCTTCTCAGATGCCTCTTTATAGAATTTTATAGCGTCTGTTTCCATCTTTACCGCTATCTCAATAGCATTCATATTATCCTCCTGTATAATAAATTATACTGCAAGTTTCTCCCGCATTTGCTTAAGATAGCCGATATGTTTGACTTCCTGCTCCATCATTTCCTTAAATACAACCCGGGCATTTGCGTCCGAGGCATTTTGAGAAAGCCTCAGGTAAAGATTATAGGCCTTCCCTTCTATTTCCATAGCCAGTGCAAGCGCACCCATTTCATCAGTAAAATTGTATTTCTCCGTTTTAGTCTCAAGGTCTTTTACCGGAATGCCTGCCTCTGTTACAGTAGCTTCTGTCCTGTTTTTAAAATCCTCAAAACTTTTTATTTCCCTGTCATCCTGTATTGAGTGGTAAAGAAACTGAATAAAATCCATATGCCGTCTTTCCCATTCAGAAAGTTTTTTAAATGTATTTTTAGCCTCCAGATGGTTTGTCGCATCAACTACTCGAGAATAAAATTCCATTGTGCCTTTCTCCATCAGAAAGGCTTCAACAAGTGCCTGCAGTAAATCCTCTTTACCTGTAAGCATTAATATTTCATTCCCTTAAAATTAAATCAGAATCATCACCCGGCACATTCCGGTCAGCCCTGGCAACTTTATTATTTTAAACTATTCCCTTAAATTAAGTTCATAAAGTGCCTTACCTATAAAAAAGTCTGCCCATGCAATGCCAATATCCGGCAGGGTTGACTTCAGTAACCAGTCACCAGGCGGAGCAGACCTAAAGGTCAGCTCTGCAATGCTGTAATGAGCCATCAAAACAGTGCCGTATATTACAATTAAACCATTCAGGAGATATCCGTAAACAGAGGTCTTTCTTGATATAAAAAGTGCTGTAACCACTACAACATCAATAAGCGGGAATATAAAGGAAAGAAATCGTGTAGCGTCAAATCTGAGAATTCCGGGATTTAAGGTGTCAGTCACCATAAAATTATGGATTCTGTAATGGAGCATAAGCCCTGATACAGCCAAAAGAAAAAGAGCTAATAAAAGTGCACGCCTGGTCATTTCACCCCTAAAATTTAAAAGTTACCATATGGCCTAAATAAAATGTCAGCCCTATTATTATAATGTGAAGAATCCACCATCCAGGTTTAAATCTCATAAAATATTTAAGCATTTTACCCCCAGAGGAGGTGTCCAAGCGTATAGACAGCAGTTATACCTAAAACATGTATTAGCCACCATCCCGGGCTTAGAAACCCTGTTTTACTGTTAAACTTTTTTTTCTCCACGATAGTTCTCCTGATAATTTTTGTTTAATCTGTCTCGAAACTCACATATTCCCCAACGCTTCTTCTGAATGCCCTGGGAAGCTGGGTTATTCCCTGTTTCAGATTTCCTACGGCAATAAGCATAGGTATTGACTTCTCAGCAGAAATTTTAAACTCTTTTTTTACACAGTCCTCCTCAAACCCGTCCATGGGGTGGGTCTCCAGGCCCATGCCTTTTGCTGCAAGCATTACGTTCATTGCAAACAAAGAGGCATTTTTAAATGCAAATAATTTTCTGTTAAGGCTGTCCTCTTCACCGTACAGATTTTGTATCATTCCTGTGTAAGTTTCCTTCATTTCAGGCTTCATATACCCGAGTTCCAGCCAGCTTTTAAACACTCTCTCAATGTTTTCCTCAACCCCCCTCGGGTCAGCAATTATAATTAACACGGCTGAGGCCTCTTCAACCTTGGGTTGATTAAAGGCACATTTTCTTAAAACCTTTTTTCTTCCAGGAGCTCTAACCACTATTACCTTCCAGGGCTGGAGATTAAAAGAGGAGGGCGAAAGATTAGCAATCTCAAGTAATTCTTTAAGTTTATCTATGGAAACGTCTGTTTTTGAATCAAAAAAATTAACTGACCGTCTTTCCTTTATTAACTGGATGATATCCACAATAATCCCCTTTTTAAAAATTGTTTGACATCAGGTTTTCAACTGTTGTCATGCCGGCAGTAGTTAGACTGAATATAAATAAAAGCTTAGGCCTTTTTCTAAAAACAGGCCATGATATAAATCATATAAAAAATAGAAGAAAAATCAATCCCCTTTAAAAATAAAACTTGAAGAATTTTCAGAAATTTCCAGAGGATTATGCTTAGAGAAGTAATCATTCAGTGACAGGTGGCACTGAATAGTTACTTAGAGAGCCAGTTCTGCTAAAGAAACAGGGTTTGTGTTTATATTCAGCAACTTTACTCCAAAGTGAAGATTCGGGCCAGTCACCCTGCCTGTTGAACCTACAAACCCGATAACATCTCCCTTTGATACAACAGCCCCGGGTTTGATATTAAACTTAGAGAGATGCATGTAAATGGTAAATATTCCATGTCCGTGGTCAAGGACGATTGTATTACCTCCAAAAAACAGTTCTTCAGCCAAAACAACTTTTCCTCTGTTTGAAGCCTTTACCTCATCCCCTTCTTTACCCTTTATGTCTATTCCCCTATGCACGCTAATCTTTTTTTTGTTAATTATTCGTTTTGAACCGAATATGGATGAGATATCATTTTCAAGCGGTAATATAAAATCTCCTGACCAGAGCTTATCCGAAGTTATCTGCCATATTGATTTTAATTTTGCATCATCCCTCTTTGCCCTCTTTAAATCTTCGGGGTTAAGAAATACCTTTTTATCAGGTAAAGTAATATTCACCTCGGGGAAACTGGCACGTTTTATAACCAAATCCAAATTAGTCTTCTTATCTGCAACACCTAACTGAATAATAAGAATACCTGACTCAGTTTCTATACTAACTGCTCCCAAGGCAACAAAACAGCCTTCTCCGCAACTACCGAAGTGAAACGGCTTATTATTTAATACGGCAACAGGAATCTGCGAGGTCTTTGCTCCTTCTACCCTGATTATAAAGGCATCGCCGGGATTGATTGCAGGGGGCAAAATCACTGCCTGAAAGGCACCCGCATATTTATCCGCTAAAAATACAGGGAGTATCAAGCCCAGAAAAATTAAAACGGCGATATGTTTTCTCATTGATATAAGCATGGCTAATTCATAAAAAACTTGCAAGAGAGAAAAATAATCGAATGCCTCATAATCAAAGCTTCCGTTTTAAAAAATGCCTTTGCCAGGGGAAAATGCTAATGCCGTTCCAACCATTTACCCCCATAGTTTAATTTTACCTTACAAGGCAAATATATATAATTTTAAGTCTTTAATCCTGGCACATTAAGTTTGGAATGGCACTAATAAAGGAGCCGGATCACTCGTAATATGTAGCTGATGCTGTTTCAGATTCCCACACGGTTACGGAAACAAGAGCAATATTTCTGTTAGTTGTCTTTTTTTTAAGTGAATCGTATATCCACTTGGCAATATTCTCTGAAGAGGGGTTAAGCTCTGTGAAAGGAAAAATCTCGTTTAAGACAAAGTGATCGAGTGTTGAGAGAAGTTCCTCGACTGTTTTTTTTAACTCATCAAAATCTATAACAAGCCCAGTCTCATTAAGTTTTTCGGACGATACCATAACCTGTACCTTCCAGTTATGACCATGCAGATTCTCGCACTTCCCCTTATACCCTCTTAGCTGATGTGCTGAAGAAAACTGTGCTTCAATCATAAGTTCGTACATTTTGTGTGTTTATCCCTTCTTAAGCACTAAAAAAATTATTATGGTGGTCCCTGCTAGTCTTCAAATTTAAAAATAAGTTCATCTTTCCTTGTAAGCCCCTGCTTCCTGGCAAGCTTCTCAATAAGATTAGGGTCTTTTTTAAGCGCTTCTATTTGCCTCTTTGTTTCATCATTCTGTTTTTTCAGTCCTTCTATCTCTCTCTGAAAATCACCCTTGACAGATACCAGGTTTATATATCTAAGCAGACCATTCTCTCCGGAAATTATAGTGAGTGCCAGATAAACAATAACCAAGATCCCGAAGGTAAATAAAACAGTCCTCTTTCTCTTTTTTTTGGCCTCAACATCTTTTCGTCTTTTGTTACGCATTTTAAACTAAACGCATCTGTGTTCCTTTAGATTGTAAAACACATCTTTGCCTTTATAAATTGCTGTGTCGCCAAGTTCCTCTTCAATCCTCAAAAGCCTGTTATATTTTGCAATCCTGTCTATCCTTGATAAAGATCCTGTCTTGATTAATCCTGTATTGCAGGCAACAGCCAGATCAGCGATTGTGGTATCTTCTGTCTCGCCAGACCTGTGTGAAACTACCGCAGTATACCCTGACTCTTTTGCAAGATTAATAGCATTAAGAGTCTCTGTTAATGTCCCGATCTGATTAAGCTTGATTAGTATGGAATTGGCAATCCCTTCTTTAATTCCCTTTTTCAGTATCTCAGTATTAGTAACAAAGATATCGTCGCCTACAAGCTGAATCTTTTTGCCGAGTCTTTCGGTCATAGCACGCCAGCCCTGCCAATCATCTTCTGAGAGGCCGTCCTCAATAGAAAGCACCGGATATTTTTCAATGAGTTTTTCATAATAAGTTATCATCTCATCCGAACCAAGATACCTGCCTTCAAAACTGTACTTGCCTTTTACAAACAGCTCTGATGCAGCAACATCGAGTGTGAGATAAACATCCTTTCCTACCTTATACCCGGCCTTATCAGTCCCTTCGATTATTAAGGCAAGTGCCTCCTCATTCGCCTTTAAATCAGGGGCAAAGCCGCCCTCATCTCCCACTGATACACTGAGACCCTTTGACTTTAAAACGCTCTTAAGGCTGTGAAAAATCTCAGCACCCATTCTCAGCGCTTCATGAAAACTGCGTGCGTTTACCGGCATTATCATAAACTCCTGAATGTCGAGATTATTATCCGCATGCATGCCGCCATTTAATATATTCATCATAGGAACAGGCAGTTCCTTTGCGTCAACCCCGCCAATATATCTGTATAGAGACATGTCCGCTTCCATTGCAGCAGCCTTGGCAACAGCAAGTGAAACTCCAAGAATGGCATTAGCACCGAGTTTGCTCTTGTTATTAGTGCCATCAAGCTCAATCATAAGATTATCAATATATGACTGTTCACTCCCCTCAATTTTCTTTAGTCGGGGAGCTATTTCCTCAATCACATTACGTATCGCTTTTCTAACGCCCTTGCCCTGATAACGCTGCTCACCGTCCCTTAACTCAAGCGCCTCTTTCTGCCCCGTAGATGCACCTGACGGCACAGCAGCCCTTCCGTGCGCCCCGCTGTTCAGGATTACATCAACCTCCAGCGTTGGATTCCCCCTGCTGTCAAGAATCTCTCTCGCAAGGATTTCTAAAATCTTACTCATCAATCCTCCAAAAATACACGTTATATGCCGGAGCGACGCTGATTCATTTAATTAGTTGTTCTTTTTCTGATGCATGTGAAAAAAGGAGTTTTTTCTCTTTATATGCTGCACCTACAAATGAGCTGAAGACAGGATGGGGTTCTAACGGTCTTGACTTGAATTCAGGATGGAACTGACACCCAAAAAACCACGGATGATTCCCTATCTCGATTATCTCCACTAATTTTTCATCAGGACTCACACCGCTTATCTTTAATCCCTTTTTTACAAGAGTCTCTTTAAAAGAGTTATTGAATTCATATCTATGCCTGTGTCTTTCGGATATCTCTTTAACCCCGTATGCCTCAAATGCAAAAGAGTCTTCTGTCAATATACATGGATAAGCACCAAGTCTCATCGTCCCTCCCTTGCTCGAAGAGATATCCCTCTTCTCCACTGACCTGGTTCTGAAATTGTACCACTCCTCTATTAAATAGATGACAGGATAAGGAGTATCAGGATTAAATTCTGAACTGTCTGCTCCCTCAAGACCACAGATATTACGCGCAAACTCAATAACCGCACACTGCATGCCAAGGCATATGCCTAAGAAAGGAATTTTCTTTTCCCTTGCAAATCGTACCGCTTCTATCTTTCCTTCAATACCTCTTTCACCAAAACCACCCGGTACAAGAATCCCGTCAACATCGGAGAGAAGCCTTTCAGCCCCTGATTTTTCAATCTCCTCAGAGTCAACCCAGTGGATATCAACATGGAGATTATTTGCTATACCACCGTGAGCAAGCGCCTCATTAAGGCTTTTATATGAATCTTTAAGCCCTGTATATTTACCCACCAGTGCAATTGTTACTTTATCTTCAGGTTTCCTGATTTTATTGACAACATCCGTCCACCTTCCCATATCCGGCTCAGGAGTATTAAGCAGCAGCCTCTTCGCTATCAAATCATCAAGCCCTTCCTGCCTTAGCACAATAGGAACCTCATATATTGAATCAACATCTCTTGCTGAAATAACGGCTTCCAGATCAAGGTTGCAGTGCAGGGCTATTTTCTTTTTAACTGATTGCGATATGTGTCTGTCAGTGCGGCACAGTAAAATATCCGGCTGGATTCCAATCGCCCTTAGTTCCCTTACGCTGTGCTGGGTGGGCTTTGACTTTAACTCACCCGATGTCTTGATGTAAGGGACCAGGGTAAGATGAATATACATTACATTATCTTTTCCTGCATCAGACCTGAACTGTCTTATAGCCTCCAGGAAAGGCAGACTTTCAATATCACCAACGGTTCCGCCTATTTCAACAATAACAATATCATTCTTGTCAGAAACAGACTTGATGGCTTTTTTTATCTCATCTGTTATATGAGGGACAACCTGTACGGTGTCACCGAGATAATCCCCTCTTCTCTCCCTGGAAATAACACTGTAATAAATTTTACCTGTAGTGTAGTTATTTGCCTGAGTACTCCTGATAGAGGTGAATCTCTCATAATGTCCAAGGTCCAAGTCTGTTTCAGCACCATCATCAGTAACAAAAACCTCTCCGTGCTGAAACGGGCTCAGGGTTCCCGGGTCAACATTAATATAAGGGTCTAATTTCTGAAGTGTTACTTTAAGCCCTCTTGCCTCCAGGAGTGCACCAATAGCTGATGAGGCAATCCCTTTTCCAAGAGAGGAAACAACACCGCCTGTTATGAAGATAAACTTAACCATTTCTCAGCCTTTTTCAGGTCTTCAATCCTATCAATACCAAAAGTATCATACTGCGTTTCTTTTACCTTTATTTTCATTCCGGATGAAAGCGCTCTTAACTGTTCAAGTCTTTCAATCATCTCAAGTTTGCTCTGACCCATACCTGAAAAATCCAGGAGGGCATCTTTTCTAAAGCCATAAATTCCAATGTGTTTAAAAACTGCGGCATGCTCAGTCGTAAACGTAATACTGTCCAATCCTTTCCATTCGTCCCTATAATACGGGATAGGTGATCTCGAGAAATACATGGCAAATCCTTCATTGTCCATAACAACCTTTACTACATCAGGAGACAAAATTTCTTTGACATCAGAGGTGCTTTTTACGAGGGTGCTAATTGACACGCTCTGATCTTCCTCAATAATCCTGACTACATCGTCAACCATCTCCGGTCTTATAAAGGGCTCATCCCCCTGAACATTTACAATTATGTCGCATTCTATGTCTTTAGCTACTTCAGCAACCCTGTTTGTACCGCATGGGTGCGAAGGAGAAGTCATAACTGCTTTCCCTCCAAAACCGGTTACAGTATCAAATATCCGCTTATCATCTGTTGCAACAAAAACAGCATTAACACTGTTTGCAAATGCCGCCCTTTCGTAAACATGCTGAATCAGAGGTTTTCCTTTAAGAACAGCGAGGGGTTTCCCTGGAAAGCGGGTTGAATTAAATCGTGCAGGGATTATGGCAATAACCTTTGACATGACTTAGTTTACACTTTCATTTTTAAAATGTAAATTGTAAATTCGGGAAAAACTTTGCAGTATTATGCCGGCAATTTTTGCATCCTGCGCCTTGAATGTTAGATTTTAATCTGTACTTTTATATAATCAGATATTAAAGATTTTACATAAGGGACTCCTTGACTAATAATCCGGGAGTTGCTAAGTTTAAATTAATATGTCTAAGGCAGTTGCACTTTTTTCAGGCGGTCTGGATAGTACTCTTGCAATACTCGTCATTCTCAGGCAGGGTATTGAAATCACAGCTGTAACCTTTTTAAATCATTTTGGCTGTGAAATAAGCGATAAATCTTCCTGCTCAAATGACCCGTTCTCCCCAGCAGAAAAATTTGGTTTTGAAGTAAAACTTGCTCACCTGTCAGAGAAATTTATTGAAATAGTCAAAAATCCCAAGTACGGGCACGGTAAAAATATGAACCCGTGTATTGACTGCAGAATCCTCATGTTAAAGGAAGCTAAAGAATTTATGCTCATAACAGGGGCCGATTTCCTAATAACCGGTGAAGTGCTGGGTCAGAGGCCGATGAGCCAGAGAAAAAACAGCTTCCCCATGATTGATAAACAGGCAATGGTGAGGGGTCTTGTACTTAGGCCGCTCAGCGCAAAACTTCTGGATATGACAATTCCTGAGCAGAAAGGAATTGTTAACAGGGATGCGCTTTATGATTTTAGCGGCCGTTCAAGGAAACCTCAGATGGCACTTGCCAGAGAGTTTGGACTAACTGATTATCCTGCGCCAGCAGGCGGATGCCTGCTTACCGAGCCAAATTACTCGTTCAGACTAAAAGAACTGTTAGCATACAACAAAAACCCAGGGTTTAACGATATAAACCGTTTAAGAATAGGCAGACATTTTAGATTTTCTCCAGACTATAAGATTATTGTAGGAAGGAATAAAAAGGAAAATGAGATGCTTCTTTCACTTGCAAATTCAGACGATTATATATTACATGTGGAAGGATACGGAAGTCCCGTAACTCTTATTGAAGGCAGAGCTTCAGGCGCTGCACTGGTTGTAGCTGCTTCTTTATGCGCAAGATATTCAGACGCAAAAATTCTTGCCGAGGTAGAGGTGTCAGTTTCTCAGTATACCGATAAGATTCATTCCCCTGAATCGTTTCCTGCAGCAGGGAATAAACATTATTATTTAAAGGTGCCGCCTGCAGATGACGGTATATTAGAACAGTATAGAATTGAGAAAAAGCCTTCCAAAATTATGGAAGTTCAACCTCGATAATTTTACAACCTGACCGGGACACCTTTTGATTTAAGATACTCTTTAGCCTCTTTTATGGAGTACTCCCTGTAATGAAAAATCGACGCAGCAAGCGCGGCATCAGCCTTTCCTTCAACAAGCCCTTCGCGTAAATGCTCAAGTGTCCCTACCCCGCCAGAGGCTATCACAGGTATTGACACAGTTCCGGATATCACACTTGTCAGTTCAATATCATAGCCATCCTTTGTTCCGTCCCTGTCCAT
>JAZFSN010000025.1:0-16596 GCA_036446195.1 Thermodesulfovibrionia bacterium
TATAAGCTTAATATCTCTCATGGGAAAATGCTTTGAATTTAATGTCCAAATATTGAATTATATCAAACAAAAAACAGACACATCCCATTTTTGCTTTTATGGGAAGTTGCTATAGTTTATAATAGATAAATTAACATATCAAGGGAAGGCATTCTATCTTCTATAGAATCAGAGGGGAAAAAAGGATTCTTCAAAGAAAATGAAGAGGGAACAATGGAAGAGCGAGTTAGGCTTTTTGCTTGCGGCAGTAGGCTCTGCAATCGGACTTGGCAATATATGGAGGTTCAGTTATATGGCATACAGTCATGGCGGCGGAGCCTTTCTAATACCCTATTTAATTGCCCTTTTAACAGCTGGCATACCATTGCTTATTCTTGAGTTGGCAATAGGGCATGAGAGAATTGGCTCTGCTCCGCTTGCTTATAAAAAGATAAGTAAGAACTGGGAATGGCTCGGATGGTGGTCAGTTATTCTTGTCATGTTTGGAATAGAGCTTTATTACACGGTTATTATAGCCTGGTGCCTTAACTTTTTCCTCTTTTCCTTTAATCTGGCCTGGGGGGACAACCCGAATGCCTTCTTCTTTGAGAAATTCCTTTCATTGAGCAAAGGCCCCGGAGATATAGGTAATGTCAGGACTCCTATTCTTCTTTCACTGGTTTTTATATGGTTCGTAAACTGGGCAATTGTATACAGAGGTATTCAGAAGGGGATAGAGCTTGCAAACAAGATATTCATGCCCATGCTTTTTCTGTTAACCGCTGTTCTTGTATTCTGGTCGCTTTCGCTTGACGGCGCTGCAGAGGGTATAAAGGCTTACCTTACTCCTGACTTTTCCATACTTTCTAAACCAAAGGTATGGATTGATGCTTACAGCCAGATGTTCTTTACCCTCAGCCTTGGATTTGGCATCATGATTGCGTATGCAAGCTATCTGCCCGCAAAGGCGAATATATCAAGGAGCGCTATACTTATCGGTTTTCTGAATTGCAGTTATTCTATTTTTGCAGGTTTTGCAGTTTTTTCTGTTCTCGGTTTCATGGCAGTATCGCAGGGAATACCAATGTCAGAGGTTGTTGCTAAAAGCATAGGTCTTGCATTCGTGGCTTATCCAAAGGCTTTGAGTCTAATGCCGGGCGGGAATATTTTTGGAGCGATATTCTTCTTCTGTCTTGTGATTGCCGGAATATCTTCATCTATATCCATAATAGAGGCGTTCACTTCGGCAGTTGTAGATAAATTTGGAATCAACAGAAAAGTCTTTATCACGGTTATATCAGTAATCGGGTTCTTTGGTTCGGTTGTCTTTACTACTCAGGCAGGACTCTTCTGGCTGGACATAGTCGACCACTTTCTTACCCATTATGGGTTGGTCGTAGTGGGTATTTTTGAGTGTATTCTTGTGGGATGGCTCTTTAAGACAGAAACCCTGAGAAAGCATGTCAACAGAATCTCTTCTATAAAATTAGGTTTCTGGTGGGATTTGCTCATCAAATATTTTGTGCCGCTGATTCTTTCAATAATACTCATTGGAGACCTCTATAATGAGGTCAGACAGCCTTATGAAGGGTATTCATGGACATCGCTCATACTGATTGGCGGTGACTGGATACTGCTGACACTGATTGCTGCCTTTATGATAGCGTTAAGGCCGTGGAGAACTGGCCATGACAAAACTGGCGGAAGAACAAAGGAATGATAAATCTTTCAGATGAGGCTAAATGGTCAACCTTTCAGTATAACTATAGTACTTGAAGAAATTTTCTTACATTCTCCCTTATATTTCCTGATAGTATTCCAGAGGCTACTGCTATGGCATCAGCCCCTGCCTTCAGGACATCAGGGGCGTTTTCAATGTTGATACCCCCGACAGCAATAACGGGTATTGTAATATGCCGTCTTATCTCAGCCAAAGAATTGATTCCTTTTGGAACGCCTGCATTTTTTGTTGCGGTGCTGAAGATTGGACCAAAGCCAATGTAATCAGCCCCTGCCTTCCGGGCTCTGAGTGCCTGTTTTAAATTGTGGGTTGATATCCCTATAATCTTATTCCTGCCGAGTATTTTCCTGGCCTCTTTTATCGGCATGTCGTCCTGCCCAAGGTGGACACCGTCAGCATTAACTGCAAGCGCAATATCAACGTAGTCATTAATGATAAGAGTTGCTCTATGCCTTGAAGTAAGGCTCCTGAGTGAGGCAGCTTCCAGATAGAGCGCTTTCCTGGACATATTTTTTTCTCTGAGCTGAATTATTCTGACACCTGCGGATATAGCCTGTCTGGCTATTTCTGAATGGCTGAGGCCGGATATGGTTCTGTCGGTTATGAGATATAAGGTCCCCTTCTTTTTAAATACCTTATTCAAAATTCAATTTCATGGAATAGACAATTTAAAACATTGTAAAAGGCCAAAATTAACAATTATCATTTCTCATTTAATCCCCTCATTTTTAAATGCTGATTTTGTCCAGCCTCAGGCGGATCCGCCGGGGCGGACAATGATAATTTTAAAATTTATTATGCGGGTTCATCCTGAAGTCATTATATAATCACGGGCACTTATGCAAAATATATCCTGTATCTATTTTGCCTTATTATTCTTCTCAATAAAGCTCGTATTAAAATTCCCGTTCCGGAAATCGGGGTTATCAAAAATCTTCAGATAGAAAGGTATCGTAGTTTTAATGCCTTCGATTGTAAATTCCCTGAGCGCCCTGCGCATCTTCATAATGGCCTCTTCCCTGTCTTTTCCATGGGTAATGACCTTTGCGATAAGGGAATCATAGTGGGCTGGAACAACCCAGCCGTGGTATGCTGCAGTATCAACCCTTATCCCCGGACCTCCCGGCTGAATAAATGATGTGATCCTGCCCGGACAGGGAAGAAAACTGTCGGGATCCTCTGCGTTTATCCTGCATTCAATGCTATGACCTGAAAACTTTATATCCCTCTGTTTAAACGGCAGTGGTTCTCCTGCGGCAAGTTTAATCTGCTCCTTTATTATATCGATGCCCGTAACCATTTCAGTGACAGGGTGCTCGACCTGAATACGGGTGTTTATTTCTATAAAATAAAACTTATTTTCATTATCTACGATGAATTCGACAGTACCGGCATTTTTATAGCTCATGGTCTTTGCGGCCTTTATAGCCATCTCCCCGATTTTTTTTCTGAATTTAGAATTTGCAAATATATAGGGAGACTCCTCTATAAGTTTCTGATGCCGCCGCTGAATGGAGCAGTCCCTTTCACCAAGATGAATTACATTGCCCCTGTTGTCAGCAAGGATCTGAACCTCTATATGCCTGATTTCAGGAATGTATTTTTCAACATACAGCTCTCCCTTTCCGAATGCAGCTATCGCCTCCTGCTGTACTATATGATAGGACTGTTCTATATCCTTTTTGTCATACACTATCTTCATTCCCTTGCCCCCTCCGCCAGCAGATGCTTTGAGGATTACAGGAACACCAATCTTTTTTATTAATTTCAGGATAGACCGTTCATCCTGAAGGGGGCCGTCACTGCCTGGAACAACAGGTATTCCCTTACGTTTCATTATCTGCAGGGCTTTGGCCTTATCACCGCCAAGACGAATATTTTCAGGTGATGGTCCTATAAATGTTATTCCTGAGGTTGTACATGTTTCTGCAAAATGCGGATTTTCAGCGAGGAAACCATAACCCGGATGTATTGCCTCAGCATCTGTTATGTCAGCGGCACTGATAATTGCAGGAATGTTCAAATAGCTCTGGGAAGAAGCTGCTGGTCCTATGCAGATTGCCTCATCAGCTAATCTTATGTGCATGGAATCTTTTTCCACAGCAGAATAAATTGCTACTGTCTTAATACCAAGTTCCTGGCATGCCCTGATAATTCTTACGGCAATTTCACCCCTGTTGGCTATGAGGATTTTTTTAAACAGTGTCATGATGCTCTGTAATCGCAATTTTAATCTGTGATATCATACCGTGTATCAGTTCAGAAGGTATCATGATGAAGGCTCTATAAGAAAAAGGGGCTCTCCATATTCCACTGCCTGTCCGTTTTCAACAAGTATCTTTGATATAATGCCGTCTACATCGCTTTCAATCTCGTTCATAAGCTTCATAGCTTCCACGATACACATGACCTGTCCTTTTTTAACGACGCTTCCAATTTCTACAAACGCAGGCGCCTCCGGGGCAGGAGATCTGTGAAATATGCCCACAATCGGTGCAGTGATAGTTGCAAGTTTCTGGAGTTCTTCTGCCTCATCTTTTACCTCAGCAGGGGCTACCTGTTTTACAGGCGGCGTAATTTCAAAGGAGGACGCAAAACGTTCTCTTTTTATTTTGAGCTTGGAACCCTCTCTCTCAATCTGGATTTCTGAAACATCGGTATCCTTTAAAAGCTCTAGCAATCGTTTTATTTCATCAAGTTCCATTATTTTACCCTTTCAACATACGCTGATGTTCTTGAGTCTACCTTTATAATATCCCCTTCATTGATATGAAAAGGGACTTTAACGGTTACCCCAGTTTCCAGGACCGCCGGCTTACTTCCACCGCTGGCGGTATCACCCTTTATGCCGGGAGCGGTTTTTAAAATTTTTAACTCGACAAAGATAGGAATCTCTACCGCTATAGGGGAACTGCCGTAAAAAAGAATTTTTACTACCATGTTTTCCTTTAAGAATTTTTTACTGTTGCCCAATTGTTCAGGACTCAAAGGGATTTGTTCATAATTTCCCGTGTCCATAAAGAAATACATATCATCCTGATTATAGAGGTACTGCATGGACTTTTCCTGCAAGTCTGGTGTATCAAGTTTTTCGCCTCCCTTAAAGGTTTCCTCCACTATGCTGCCAGTCCTGAGATTTTTTATCTTTGTTCTTACTATTGCGCCGCCCCTGCCCATTTTGACGTGTTGAAAGTCAATAATCTCGTACGGATCCCCTTTAAATTTTATTTTAGAACCTTTTCTGAAATTACTTGTCGCAATCATTTTTTTAACCCTTAGTATAGTTATACTTGATTACACCGATTTCCTAAAGGCGATTACACTGATATTTTCTCTCCTTTTTTACATCTGTGTAATCTATGCCTTTTAATCTGTGCAATCAGGTAATTTTATATTACCTTTAATTCCCTGGGCAGGCTTGTCAATACCTCTGCCCCTTTTTTTGTAACAGAGATAATATCCTCTATTCTTACCCCCCCGAAGTCCGGCAGGTAAATACCCGGCTCAACAGTAAAGACCATACCCTCCTGTACTATCTCTTTATTACGCCATGATATAACAGGTTTTTCGTGAACTGCAAGTCCAATGCCATGACCTGTACCATGTCCGAAATAATTGTCATAACCTTTTTGTTTTATAAAATTCCTTGCTGCGGCATCAATCACCGATGACTTTACTCCCGGTTTTACAGCCTCTATAGCCCTGCTCTGTGCGTCAAGTACAATAGAATACAATTGCAATTGTTTCTTTATATGCCTGCCTTCTACGGCAATCATCCTTGTCATATCCGAGTAATAACCATCACATTCGCCTCCCCAGTCAAAAAGTATAAGGCTGCCTTTTTTAATAACTTTGTTGGTAGGCTTAGCATGGGGAAGGGCAGACATACACCCAGATGCTACTATAACCCCGAACGGTATTATTTTGCAACCTTCTTCTTTAAGTAATTGTTCGAGTTTTATGGCGAGTTTTTGTTCAGTAGTGCCTACTTTTATAAAAGGCTGCAATTTCCGGAAAGCATTTTCCGCTCTCAGGATAGCCGTTTTTATGCAGGATATCTCGTTTCGCGATTTTATAAGCCTCATGGATTCAATCGTATTTGTCAATGCCTTGAGCTTTATATTTTTCTTCCGGAGCTTCCTGTAAGTCTGGTAGTTTATACTATGGCCCTCAAAACCTAGCAGGAACCGGCCTGTGCCGGATTTTTTTATTTCATGCTTTTCCAGAAGCCTTTTTACAGTCTCTGTTCTCCCGGCAGTTTCAATTTTGATACTGAATCCTTTTATTTCTTTTTTTGACTGCTCCTGATAGCGAAAGTCAGTAACAAAGATGGAGTGTTTTTCTGTAATAATCAAGAAGCCGGATGAGCCGGTGAATCCGGTGAGATACCGTACGTTGTCAGGGTTTGTAATCAGGATTCCGTCGACGCCTAATTCCAGAAGCCTTTTTCTAAGAGCGGCTTTTTTTTGCATTCAAGATGAAAGCTACGGCTCTCAGGCCGAGCAGATAGCTCTGAGCCCCGAAACCTGAAATTTGCCCTGATGCTTCGGGCGCTATTAGAGATTTTTGTCTGAATTCCTCTCGCTCATATATATTTGAAAGGTGAACTTCGACAGTTGGTTTATTAATGGCGGCAATAGCATCCCTGATGGCTATACTTGTATGTGTATAGGCGGCCGGATTAATTAGTATGGCGCCGCAGTCTTTTGAATTTTGAATTAAATCGACGATTTCGCCTTCATGGTTTGACTGATGTATTTTAAGTTCAACACTGAGCTCTTCTGCAAGCTTCTTAAGTGAATTATTTATTTCATCTAATGACTGATTTCCATATATCTCAGTCTCTCTTGAACCAAGAAGGTTGAGATTAGGACCATGAATAACCAAGATTTTCATAAATGCTCCTGTATAGGCTTAAATGTGGCCGAGGCGTTTCAGGATTACGAATTACCTGTCTTTTTTTCTTTCTCTATTTTAATGAGCATCTCCAGTTCTTTACATTTTTGAATTATTCGTTTGTTCTCAGAATCAGAAGCGAGAATCTCTTTATAGGTGTTTAGCGCCTTGTCATACAGCCTTTGTGTTATATATATGTCGGCCATTGTTTCAGTAGACATGGATATTACGATTTTATCGTTTTTGGCCTGAACTGCGTTGACCTCATCTTTACGCATTTCCACGGTTTCTTCAGAATCAGGGGGTAAATCCTGAACATGGTTTGTTTTGCCAGGCTGTTTCTGTATGGTTTCTGTTGCAGTGGGCTCTTCAGGTTCTTTCTTCATGGCCTTTCGAAACTCTTCCAGTTCCTCGCTAACGGGTTCATCTGTAACCGGTTTAAGCCTTTCAGGCAGTTCTATGCCCAGTTCAGCGCTATTAACCTCATCATTTATTTCATATACCGGGAGTTTCTCTGTAGTCTCATGACGGCTCTCTTTGGGGCCCTGTTTCTGTTGAGCATTATCTTCAGATTCTTCATTAAAATCGTCTTCCTTATCAGAGGACGCTGGTTCTGCCTGTAAAGGGGTCATGGCATCAGGTTGTGCTGATTTATCCAAATCCTCATCCCGTGATTCAAGAGAGGATATCATGGCTTTTGCCTCTTCATCGTTTGGATTTAGATTCAGAATAATCTGGTTTTCTTCCATTGCCTTGCTGAATTCTCCCTGTTTATAGTATATTTCAGCAAGCCTTTTGTGCGCTAAAAGGTTGTCAGGTACGGATTTGATTGCTTTTTCAAATTCGACTCTTGCCTCTGAGAGCATGTCCTTATTTTGATATATTTTACCCAGGGCTACTCTTGCACTTGTATAATCCGGCTGATTTTCAAGACCCAGCAAAAGGGTATTTATAGCCTCTTCAACCATTCCCAGTTTTTTGTATTCCTCTGCAAAAGGCACGAATAGTTTTGACAGGGGGTCTTTTTCAACTTTTTTCTTTAATTTCTCTAAATCCTCATTAGTCATAACAGTTAAAGAATGTATTAAAAAATAACTAAAAGTCAAGTCTTGACAGGCTGTTGAAAAAGTCATCAACAGCCTTGATTGCACAGATGAGAAAAAATGATTACGCAGATATTTCAAGGAGTTTTAATCGGTGTAATCTAATCTTTTATCTGTGTAATCAGAGATTGTTGGGTTTTTCAACAAGCTCTTAATTTTTAACATCATATTAAGAATGATATCGGCGACTTCTTCTTTTTGCATCAACGGGTAATCGGTAATTTCTCCTCTTTTATCAATAATAGTTATAATATTGGTGTTGACGTCGAACCCGGCACCTTTCCGGGTAATATCGTTCAGGACTATTAAGTCAAGGGCTTTATTCTTTAATTTCTCTTTTGCCTTTTTGATGTTTTTTCCTGTTTCCGCCGCAAAGCCAATTATAAGTCGATTGCCTTTTTTTCTTCCAATCTTCTGAAGTATATCCGGTGTTTTTTTAAAATTAATTGTTATCTCTTTTGCTTTTGGTATCTTTGATTTGACTATGAGGGACGGTGCAAAATCAGACACGGCTGCGGTCATGATAACAGATGTTGATTTATGCAGGTTTTTAAGGACAGCGGTTTCCATATCAACTGCCCTTTCAACTGGAATATATGATACGCCTTTAGGCGGTTTCTGCGCAGTAGGTCCGCTGATAAGGGTTACATTTGCACCCCTCCTGAAGGCTGCTGTTGCAACAGCAAATCCCATTTTCCCTGAGGAACGATTTGATATAAATCTTACAGAATCAATTGGTTCACGGGTCGGACCAGCCGTAACTAATATGTTGTGCCCGGATAAATCCTTAACAGAAAGAATAGATTTTACAGCCTCCATAATGTCCGTTATTTCAGCCATTCTGCCTACACCTTCATCGCCACAGGCAAGTTTTCCCGAAACAGGACCTGAGAATTTTACGCCCATCTTTGCGAGTTTTCCAAGGCTTTTTTTGACAATGGGATTTTCGTACATCTTTGAGTTCATTGCAGGAGCTATTAATGTATGACCTTCATAGGCGAGCCAGAGTGTACTCAGGAGATTATCGGCAATTCCGCATGCAAATTTATTTATGGTATTGGCAGTTGCAGGGGCTATAATTAATAAATCAGCCTCTTTTACAAGATTAAGATGCATGAAATGACCTTCAAAAAGGTTTACATAAACAGGTCTTCCTGAAACCATTTCAAAGGGAAGCGGCGGGACAAAGCGGCAGGCAGATTCAGTCATAACTACTGTAAGGTCTGCACCTGCCTCTGTTAACCCTCTTGCAAGATCTATTGACTTATACGCCGCAATGCTGCCTGTAACTGCGAGGAGGATTTTTTTCCCTTTAAGCACTATTACGAGCCTTTTTCCGGAAAGATTTCTTCGATGGTTTTATCGTTTTTCTTTCCTTCTTTTCCGTGAAGGTATACTTTGAGGTCTTTTTCGAGTTCCGACAGGTCTTCAGGGAGTGATTCTTTCTGTTTGGCTTCGTCTATCATGTCTTCATAAGTAAGCTTTCTGGCTGCCTCTTTGGCCTTTACAGCCTCTTTGCCTGTGAGTATGCGTATAGAGTTGGAAATTATTTCCTCGAAAGCTATGGTTGTTATTTTTTTTGCCTTGGTTGCTATTTTTGGCTGTGCCCCCTGATATAATTCCCTTGCCCTTTTTGCAGCTGCAATCACAAGCCTGTAACGGCAGTCAATCTTTTTTTTGTCAAACTCAATCGGCAATGAAACTAAATCCATTTTACCTCTTTTTTCAGGTTTGGCTCTTTATTTTAAGTATTTTTAACCACTTCGGGTCGACTTTTGCAGTTATCAGTCTTTGTGCTGTAACTATTGCCTTTATCTCACCAAGTGCTTTTTTTAAATCACGGTTAACTACAATATAGCCATAATTTTTATAATTTGCAATCTCTTCTTTTGCCCTGTCAATGCGGGTTTTTATTCCCCTGGTCAATTCTGACATCCGGGCCCTCAGTCTTTTCTCCAAAATTTTCATTGACGGGGGGAGAATAAAAATATAAACAGCATCCTCGTATTTGCGCTTCATCTGAATGGCGCCCTGGGTATCTATATCCATGATTATGTCATATCCCGTTTTACATATCTCCGCGAGTTTTTTTGCAGATGTTCCGTAGAAGTTGCCATGGACCACTGCCCATTCAGCAAATTCCCTTTTGTCAATCATGGTTTTAAATTTCTTTTTATCGATAAAAGTATAGTGAACATTGTTTATTTCGCTTTTTCTGGGAGGCCTTGTAGTATAGGAGACCGAGTGTTTAAGATGAGAGACAGAAGAGCTTAATTTTTGGCACAGGGTTGTTTTGCCTACACCCGAAGGACCGGAGACTATAAAAAGTACTCCTCTCCCGAAAGGTTTTACAGATACCTTAGTTCTCTTCTTATTCATCTTTTCATTCGGATAAAAATCTTTGTGTAATTGTTTCCGCCTGGAGTGCAGAAAGTATTATATGGTTGCTATCAGTTATAATTATTGCTCTTGTTTTGCGTCCCTGTGTAGCATCAACTAATTTTCCACTGCCTCTGGCTTCTTCACGTAATCTTTTAATCGGCGATGATCCTGGTGTAACAATTGCTATTATTCTTGCTGAAGAGACGACATTTCCAAAACCTATGTTTATCAGTTTTAATCCTCTATTAGATTTTTTCATTATATTCTCTCCGAGAATAATCGTTACAGATAAAAAGTTAATAAGAAAGCTCTATTTTCTGTTATCTGTGTAATCTGCTTTTGTAATCGGTGCAATCAGACATCGTCACAGGATGTCTTATTGCAGGTTTTGTGTCTGTTCCCTGATTTTTTCAAGCTCATGTTTCATGTCTATAACTAATCTTGAGATTTCAGCGTCGGTTGTTTTTGAACCGATGGTGTTCAGTTCCCTGTGTAATTCCTGGGCAAGAAAATCCATCTTTTTGCCTATAACATCACTGTTCCCTAATATAACTTCTGTGTATTTCAAATGGCTTTTTATCCTCACGATTTCTTCGGTAATATCCGACTTTTCTACCAGTATGGCTACTTCCTGAATAAGGCGTGCATCGTCTATCGATATATTAGCAAGGATTTTTTTTAATTTGTCGGCCAGCATTGTCCTGGCGTTTTCCACGAACCCGATTCTTTTTTCCTCTAAAATCGCAATATGTCTGTTCAGGAAGTCAATCCTCCTGGTGATATCCTCTACCAGATTTTTACCCTCCTCTATCCGCATTTTTTTTAGTTCCTCAAGGGCAATCTCAAGCGCTTTATGAAAAGTTGAAACTTCGACCTCTGGTTCTTCAAGTGAGAAGATGTCCCGCTGCGACACTAAAATATTGATTCCTATATCCCCGGGGATAGAGAGTTCATCTTTTAAGGAAACAAGCGCCCGATAATATTCTTTGGCCAGAGACTTGTTTATTTTTAATTTTAAATGCTCCTCTTCAGATTTCGGCACAAATATCTCGATGCGCCCGCGCTGAAATTTCTCTTTTACCATATTTCTGATTTTGGACTCATAGTAATAGAGATATGACGGGATATTAATGCGGATATCGCGGTTCCTGTGATTCGAGGAGCGAATTTCAACCTTAAAATTTTCGGTTACTCCCCTGCCATAGCCTGTCATTGACTGAATGTCCATGAATTAAAACTTTAAAACACTTGTAAAAATAAGTCAATTTTATAAGACCGTTATTGGTTAATCGTTATTAGTTATTTGAAAAGAACTTAAAATCCAAAGTATTTTTGTGATGAATACAACATCATGTAGAAGGGATATTTCTGAAGAGATGCTGTTGTTTGTAAAAATAACGAATAACGGATAACGAATAACGAATTTAGACCAGAACAGCTACATTGTCCTCTACGAATACAGGGATGCCTTTATCAAGAATTACCCTGATCTTTTTGGTGTTCTTAAGTCTGCCCTTAAGTATCTCTTCAGAAAGAGGGTCTTCAATATTTTTCTGAATTGCCCTTCTCATTGGTCTTGCGCCGTATGATGGCTGGTAATTACTTGCAATCAGCCAATCAACAACGTCTTCATTGAGCTCGACGGCAAGGTCCTGGTCGAGAAGCTGTTTATTGAGTTCAGTAACCAGCAGGTCTATAATTTTTACCAGATGTGTTTTTTCAAGCTGGTGGAAAACCACAATTTCATCTACCCTGTTTAAAAACTCAGGGTTGAAAGTCTTTTTTAATTCATCCATGACATTTTCCTTAATTTTTTTATAAGTGTCTTCCCATGCAGGCTTGTGAAATCCCAGCGGAGTTGTATTTTCAGTGAGCCTTGTTCCAAGATTCGATGTCATTATTATTACTGTATTTCTAAAGTCGACTTTTCTTCCAAAATTATCAGTGAGCACACCTTCATCGAGCATCTGAAGCAGTGAATTGAAAACGTCAGGATGCGCTTTTTCAATTTCATCAAAAAGTACTACCGAATACGGTCTTCTGCGAACAGTTTCTGTTAGCTGGCCTCCCTCCTCATAACCAACATATCCCGGAGGTGCTCCTGTTAGACGGGAAACGTTGAACCTCTCCATATATTCAGACATATCAATTTTAATAAGCGCATTTTCATCATTAAAAAGGAACTCTGCAAGTGCCTTTGCCAGCTCTGTTTTACCTACCCCTGTGGGTCCCAGAAAGAAAAATGAACCTATAGGCCTTTTTCTGTTTTTTAAGCCGGCACGCGATCTTCTTATTGCCGTTGAAACTGCCTTTACCGCCTCTTCCTGGGCAATAATTCTCTTGTGGAGTTCTTCTTCCATGCGGAGAAGTTTTTCTGATTCCTTTTCTTCCAGTTTGGAGAGCGGGATGCCGGTAATTTTTGATACGGTGTAGGTGATATCATCTTCATTCAGTGCAGGAATTTCCTTCTGCTGATTTTCACGCCATTTCTTGTTAAGCTCATCATATAGTTTCTTTGCCCTTTCCTCTTCACTTTTTACATATGCGCCTTTTTCAAAATCATTGAGCTTTAAATAAAGATTTTTTTCTTTTTTAAGCTTTTTGAGATCCTTTTCTATCTCTTTAAGCTCAGGCGGCATAGTAAACCTTCTCAGCTTGATTCTGGCTCCGGACTCATCCATGACATCAATGGCCTTATCCGGAAGAAATCTGTCAGCAATATATCTGTCCGAAAGAGTCGCACATGTCTCAACTGCCTTGTTGCTGATTTTAACTTTATGATGGACTTCATATTTATTTTTCAGCCCCTTCAGTATTTTTATGGTTTCACTGACCGTAGGAGGCTTAAGGAGTACAGGCTGGAAACGTCTCTCAAGGGCGCCGTCCTTTTCAATATGCTTTCTGTATTCGCCAGGCACTGTGGCGCCTATGACTTGTATCTCGCCTCTTGAAAGCGCAGGCTTAAGCATATTTGAGGCATCGATTGAACCTTCCGCTGCACCCGCGCCTACCAGAGTGTGAAGCTCATCTATAAAAAGAATTATATTTTTTGCCTGAATGATTTCCTTCATTATAAGTTTCAGCCTTTCCTCAAATTGCCCTCTGTATTTTGTGCCGGCAATAAGGGAACCCAGGTCCAGGCTGATAATTCTCTTGTTAAGCAGGTTTTCCGGGATATCCTCAGAGACGATTTTTTGTGCAAGGCCCTCAACAATGGCCGTTTTTCCTACCCCTGATTCTCCGATAATGACAGGATTGTTTTTTATCCTTCTACCCAGAATTTGCAGAACCCTTTCAATTTCGTCTTCTCTGCCTATTACAGGGTCAAGAAGGTTTTTCTTTGCCAGGGCAGTGAGGTCTCTTCCAAATTCATCGACAGCCGGGGTATGACCTTTTCTGTCCTTAACCAGGTGCTGGTGACCCCTGAGGGCAATATTTATAGTGAGCTGGCGCGCGCTGAGAAGGTTAGCACCGAGACTCCGGAGTATCTTGCCGGCAATACCTTCTCCTTCCCTGATTAAACCCAGTAGAAGATGCTCACTTCCTATATAGCTGTGACCCAACAGCCGGGCTTCTTCCACTGCCAGTTCAAGAACCTTTTTGGCTCTTGGAGTAAAGGGAATATCTCCGAAGGCGGGAACCCTTGGTCCTGTAGGGAGATTTCTCTCTATTTCAAGCCTCAGTTCCTCAGGAGACAGCCCCATTTTTTTTATGATTATCGTCGGCAGGCTGTCTTCTTCTCTAAGTATAGCGAGAAAGAGGTGTTCAGTCCCAAGATAATCGTTCTGACGTTTTTCAGCCTCTTCCTTTGCATATACAATTATCTTTCTGCCTCTTTCTGTAAATTTCTCAAACATTTTTATGCTCTTGATTTAATATATCCCTCCAAAGATATATTGTCAAGACAAAGTACTTTCCTGAAATACGTGACAGGAAGGTTTTTACATTAAAGAGCTGGAACATCCCTTAAACAAGATGCATTATGTATTTTTTTTTATATCTTTTTTATTGTAAAACAGCCCTTTGAGTTCTTCCATGAATTCCTTTATATCCTTAAACTGCCTGTAGACAGAAGCAAATCGCACATAGGCAACCTCATCGACGCCTTTAAGCCCGGTCATTACCTCTACCCCGATCCAGGAGCATGGAATCTCTTTTTCTCCTAATTCCTTAAGCTTCTTTTCAATTTTTGTTACGATTTCTTCCCGTGTCTCAACCCCGATGGGTCTTTTTTCACATGCCTTCTCGATCCCATGGAGAATTTTTTGCCGGTCAAAAGGCTCTCTCCTGCCGTCTTTTTTAATAACAAGCGGCATGATTTCTTCTATTCTCTCGTAACTTGTGAAGCGGTCTTCACATTTAAGACACTCACGCCTTCTCCTTATAATATCTCCGTCTTTGCTTGAGCGTGAGTCAATGACCTTGTCTTCTGTATGTCCGCAAAAAGGGCATTTCATAATGAGTTTGAAAAGAAAAAATTAAAAAGACATCTTGTTTTATTTTTAATCAAAAGGATTCCTCGATGCTCTGCATCGCGGTTAATGGTCTACTCTTTTGTCCGTCATTCCCGACCCCGATCGGGAATCCAGACTGTTTGCTCTCTGGATACCCGTTGGAATTTATCCCGTACTTGATACGGGACGGGTATGACGTGATACCTCGTCCCGATTCATCGGGACTGCAGGGTAGTTCACTTTTCCATATCTGTATATACCGGAAATTTTTTACACAATTTTTTAACTTTTTCTCTGACTCTGTCGATGGTCGCACTATCACCAGGCTTATTAATTACCTGTGAAATAAGATCTGCGATGACAACCATTTCAGGCTCCTTCATTTTACGGCTCGTAACTATCGGGGTGCCTATTCTAATACCGCTTGTTACGGCAGCAGGCTTGTCATCATAAGGAATTGTATTCTTATTTACAGTGATGCCTGCGAGGTCAAGAACATCTTCAGCCTCTTTGCCGGTTATGGATTTATCAGTAAGGTCTATAAGCATTAGATGCGTATCGGTACCATCTGATATTATTTTCAAGCCCTTGCTTATCAGGGCATCAGCCAGCTCTTTTGCATTTTTAACAATCTGGATCTGGTAGTCATTAAATCCCCCGGACAATGCCTCCTTAAATGCAACTGCCTTAGCAGCTATCACGTGGACAAGCGGTCCTCCCTGTATTCCCGGGAAGACCATTTTATCAATTGCACTGGCGTATTCCGATTTACACATTATCATGCCGCCCCTTGGCCCTTTCAGTGTTTTATGAGTTGTCGCAGTAATAAAGTCAGCATAGGGAACAGGCGATGGATGCAGACGGGCAACAATCAGTCCCGCAATATGCGCTATGTCGGCAAATAAATAGGCGTTGACCTCTTTAGCAATATCTGAGAAGATTTTAAAATCAATTGTCCTTGAATATGCACTTGCACCGGCAAGAATCATGCGCGGTTTGTGTTTTTTTGCGAGGTTTCTTACTTTTTCATAATCTATAAAACCTGAGCTTTTATCAACACCATAGAAAAATGCCTGATAGAAAAAGCCTGAAAAATTAACAGAGACTCCATGCGAAAGGTGTCCCCCGTGGCTGAGATTCATACAGAGAATTTTGTCTCCGGGCTTGAGAAATGAAAAATAAACTGCCATGTTGGCCTGTGTTCCTGAATGAGGCTGGACATTTACGTGTTCCACGCCAAAGAGCTCTTTGGCTCTTTTTATTGCCAGTAACTCAACTTCGTCAGCATATTCACAGCCTCCATAGTAACGTTTCCCCGGATAACCCTCAGCGTATTTATTGGTAAAGATGGAACCCTGTGTCTCAAGCACTGCCCTGCTTGCATAATTTTCAGAAGCAATAAGGACAATCTTGTTTCTCTCGCGGTCAATCTCTTTTATGACAGCTTCATAGATTTCAGTATCGACTTTTTTTAATTCATCCATGTTTGCTAACATCTTAAAATTTCCCCGGTTGGCATGATTTTATCAAATCTTCCAGAATCCAGTCCGGTGCTATAAGTAAATAAACAGTATCGGTATCGCATTTATTTTTTTCGCTGTATTTATAATCCTGCAAACTGGTTTCATTTACGAGGATGCTGCCTGAAGGCCCCGCTCTGTGAGCGGGGATGAAAGGCAGCTATATAAATAAAAATAATTATTCCTTGCTCTGAAGCCCCGCCTTGTAGGCGGGGAGCTTCACTACTTATGGCTGAAGTTTTTTTTGATTCTTTACGTAGTATAGATATCGTTAAGCGGCGCATTGGAAAGAAAGAAAAAATTATTTGATGTGCCACTTAATGCGGAACTGAACTTTGCTCAGACTTCATTATCTATAGTAGCTAACAACATTACGAAAGGTTAAACTCTTTATCTGGAAGGAAATTAATCAAAATGAAAATTCAAATGTGCGAGGTAGATGTGATAATTTTCGGTGGTGGTATCGCTGGGTTATGGATACTAAATCGACTTTATAGTGAAGGATATAACTGTGTTTTAAT
>JAZFSN010000026.1:0-5359 GCA_036446195.1 Thermodesulfovibrionia bacterium
TGATGTACGTAAACCAGAAGATGCCGCTGTATCTATAAAACCAGGGATGGAAATTTTTGTGCCGTTAAAGGGTTTATTTAATGTTGAAGCAGAGGTTAAAAGACTGAATAAGGAGATTAATAAAATAGAAGGGGCTCTCGCCTTTATCCAGAAAAAGCTTGCAAATGAAAATTTTATTAATAAGGCTCCTAAAGTAGTTGTTGATGAAAATATGTATAAGTATCAGGAATATAAAGAAAAAATTCAGGCAATTCAAGATAGAGTCAAAAAACTGCGGCAATGGGGAAAGTAAAACCTTCCATGCTCCTGGTGTCATGTTAACCGTAAATTGACGGATAACCAAGTCGTGCTGTCATTCCCGTCCCGTATCAAGTACGGGATAAATTCCAACGGGAATCCAGGCTTGGGACAAGATGATATTATTAAAAATTCCTGGATTCCGGCTTAAGGACTGCCGGAATGACAAACAAAGCAACCGACAGAATAAGCTTGACGTGACACTATCAGAAACGAGAGAGTGGGCAGGGGATAGCAAGGCTGTTTAAATGACAAATTTATTGGAGATAGACTCAATCCTTAAGCAGGCTCTTTTAGAGGATGTAGGAGAGGGAGATATTACAACAGGTGCAATTGTTCCTGGATCCCACAAATCAAAGGCACACCTGATTGCCAGGGAAAATTTTATTTTGGCAGGTCTTCCTTTTGCTGAACAAATTTTCAGATTAGTATGTCCGACATTAAAGTTTAAAGCCAATAAAAAAGACGGAGACCTTGTAAAGGAGGGAGCCGTTATTGCTAAAATTACCGGAAGCACCAGAGGCTTATTAACAGGGGAAAGAACGAGCCTTAACTTTATACAAAGGCTTTCAGGGATATCAACTCTTACGCGCAGGTTTCTGGATCGAGTTAAAGGACTCCAGGTAAAAATCCTTGATACCAGGAAGACGACACCCGGGCTGCGATTTTTTGAGAAATATGCTGTGAGAGTAGGGGGCGGGCATAATCACAGGTTCGGGCTTTTTGACGGCTTACTTATAAAAGACAATCACATTAGTGCCGCCGGCAGTATCAGGAAGGCGGTCAGGCTTGCCAGGAAAAATGTTGGTTATGCGACCTGGATTGAAGTAGAAGCCAAAAATATCAGAGAAGTGAGGAGCGTCCTGGCTTCGGGTGCAGAGATAATAATGCTGGATAACATGCCGCTTAAGGATATAAAAAGGGCTGTTAAAATAATACGCGGGCAAAACCCGGGGGTGGTTATTGAGGCTTCGGGTAATATAAAGTTAGAGAATATAAGGGCGGTGGCAGAGACAGGTGTTGACCGGATTTCCATAGGCGCCCTTACACACTCTGCAGTTGCAGTTGACATAAGTATGGATGTTATCCCTTGATTTTCAGCCTTTAAAGTTAATTGACAAAAGGATAATATAATTCTTATAATTCTTCTATAATTTTACGCTTTATAAACACCCTTTATAATCCCGATAAAGCCATTATGCGAGTTAGGCTGTAAGGGTCTATGTCCCAAATGCGGTATAAACCTGAATGGGTCAGTCTGTGAGTACAGTACTGATCAAATAGATTTGCGTTTAAGTCTGCTTAAGAAATAATTAAAAGACCGAAAGGAGTAAAAATGCCCAATCCAACACACAGACATACGAGAGCGAGGAGAGATAAAAGAAGGGCCAACTGGAAAATTGACCCGCCCAATATTATACTCTGCCCTGAATGCGATGAGCCCGCGATTTCCCATAGGGTGTGTACCAGTTGTGGAACCTACAAAGGGAAAAAAATTATTGAAATAGTTGAAAAAGAAACTGCATGAAAATCGCTCTGGATGCAATGGGAGGGGATCATGCCCCTGCTGCCACAGTTGAAGGCGCTATCGAGGCTGTAAACAAATCCGCTGATCTATCTGTAATTCTCGTGGGGAATGAGACAGAACTGATAAGAGCGCTTAACGGGAAAAATTATCCTTCCTCTTCACTGAGAATAAAACATGCCTCCCAGGCAGTAAAAATGGACGAATCCCCCTTAAAAGCCTTGAGATACAAAAAAGATTCCTCTATAAAAGTAGCCCTGGAACTTGCAAAATCAGGGGAAGCTGACGCAATGGTCAGTGCCGGTAACTCCGGGGTAGTTATAGCAAAAGCGCTTTTTACTCTCGGTAAGCTCCCTGGTATTGACAGGCCTGCAATCGCTACGGTAATGCCCACGCTAAAAGGCCTTTTTGTGCTGATTGATGCCGGCGCTAATGTGGATTGTAAGCCGGGTCATTTATTGCAGTTTGCGATTATGGGTGAGTCATATGCAAAGAGCATCTTTGATGTTGATAATCCCAAAGTCGGTCTGCTTGGAATAGGCGAAGAGGATGTAAAAGGCAATGAACTCACAAAAGCTACTTTTAAACTATTAAAAGATTCTGGTATTAATTTTATCGGGAATATAGAAGGTAAAAATGTCTTTATGGGAGAAGCCGATGTTGTCGTGTGCGACGGCTTTGTCGGTAACATTACACTTAAAATAAGCGAGGGCCTGGCAGAGACCATAGTGAAAATACTTAAAAAGGAAATTTCTCAGAGCCTAATGGGAAAGATTGGACATTTATTTCTTAAAGGTGCCCTCAGGAGTTTTAAAAAAAGGACTGATTATTCAGAATACGGCGGCGCCCCCCTCCTGGGGGTAAGCAAGCCTTGCATAATCAGCCACGGCCGATCTTCTTCCAAGGCTATAAAAAATGCGATAGCGCTCGCAGAAGAATTTTGCAAAAAAAGAGTTCTTGATGTTATATCGTCCGAATTTAGCTTAAAGATTTTGGAAAAGGAGAAGATTTGCAGTTGAGAAGCATGATAACTGGCACAGGCTCTTATGTACCCAAGAAGGTTCTCACTAATGTTGACCTTGAAAGGATGGTGAATACATCAGATAAATGGATTATCGAAAGAACTGGCATAAGGGAAAGAAGGATTGCAGATTCCGCTGAGGCTGCATCGGATTTAGGCGTCATTGCTTCAAAAAGGGCACTGGAAAGTGCAGGAGTAAAACCGAAAGAAATAGATATGATTATTGTTGCCACTGTGACTGGTGACATGCCGTTCCCGTCCACAGCATCTTTCATTCAGAGCAAACTCGGAGTAAAAGACGCTGCTGTTTTTGACCTTAACGCTGCATGCACTGGATTTTTATACGGGCTTTCAGTTGCAGACAATTTTATAAAAGGACGTAACTTTAAAAAAATTTTGCTTGTTGGCACAGAGATCCTGTCAAGGTTTACCGACTGGGAAGACAGGTCTACCTGCATATTGTTTGGTGATGCAGCCGGTGCATCTGTTATAGAACCTACCAGTAAAAATAGGGGCATATTGTCAATACATCTTCATTCAAACGGTACCCTTTGGGATCTTCTTTATCTGCCTGGAGGAGGTTCGAAACACCCTCCGTCAAAAGATAGCATAAGGAAGAGGATGAATTATATAAAAATGAAGGGCAATCAGACATTTAAGATTGCAGTGAGGACCCTTGAAAAACTTGCATTGGACACTCTAAAGGCAAATGGAATAAAGCCGTCGGACCTTTCGCTTCTTATTCCTCATCAGGCCAATTTAAGAATACTGCAGGCAACTGCCAAGAGACTTAATCTGCCGATGGATAAAGTTGTTGTCAATATTGATAAATACGGCAATACCTCCAGCGCTTCAATCCCAATGGCACTTGACGAAGCCGTGAGGACTGGAAGAGTCCGGCAGAATGATTATATACTTCTGGAGGCATTTGGAGGGGGGCTCACATGGGGCTCGGCACTTATAAAATGGTAAAAAAACTACAAGAATCAAAAAACTAAAAAAAAGAAATTGAGATTACATATTTTTTTATTAAAAAATGTGTTTTAATACTGAATCTGGAGAATTGTATGAATTATTTTTTGAATGAAGAACAAACAATGATAAGAGATCTTGCCCGTCAAATAGCTGATGAGAAAATAATACCTGTGAGGGCTGAACTGGATGAGAAAGAAGAATTTCCGTGGGATATTATGAAAGAGCTTGCACGGTCAGATTTTTTTGGGATTTTTATACCCGAAGATTATGGTGGACTTGGCAAAGGAGGATTTGAACTGACCATTGCTGTTGAGGAATTAAGCAGGGCGTGTCTCGGTGTGTCGACCAGTTATGCTGCAAATATCCTCGGGACATACCCCGTCCTTCTGTACGGTTCAGAGGCTCAAAAGAAAAAGTATTTGCCCGACATAGCATCAGGTAAGAGACTTGTTGCTTTTGCCCTTACTGAGGCAAGCGCTGGCAGTGATGCGGCAGGTGTTAAAACTACTGCACAACTGGATAGCAACGAATATGTTCTCAATGGCACAAAACAGTGGATTACTAATGGTGGTGAGGCTGAAATATACACGGTAATAGCGATAACGGATAAGGCCAGAGGAGCCAGAGGCGCATCTGCATTTATCGTTGAAAAAGGAACCCCGGGATTTAGTTTTGGTAAAAAAGAAAAAAAAATGGGCATAAGGGCATCGTCCACAAGGGAGCTGATATTTAAAAACTGCCGTATTCCTAAAGAGAATATTATTGCAAAAGTAGGTATGGGTTTTATCATAACGATGAAGACCCTTGATAATACCAGAACCGGTGTAGGCGCTCAGGGTGTTGGCGTTGCGCAGGGCGCATTTGAGGCTGCTACGAATTATGCAAGGGAAAGAATTCAATTTGGTAAGCCGGTAATAAGTTTTCAGGCAGTCCAGCATTTGCTTGCTGATATGGCAACACAGATTGAGGCAGCCCGTGCACTAGTTTATTCCGTTGCCAGATATATTGACAGTGGAGCAAGAGACGTTTCTAAAGATTCTGCAATGGCTAAAGTTTTTGCTACAGACGTTGCAATGAAGGTTACTGTTGATGCTGTGCAGATAATGGGCGGCTCGGGGTACATGCGAGAATACCCTGTAGAGAAGATGATGCGGGATGCAAAGATACTTCAAATCTTTGAAGGCACAAACCAGATACAGAGAAATATCATAGGCCAGGCACTGATAAAAGAGACTGCAAAAAAGAAGTAGTTTGAAAAGCTCTTAATCCCGGTATTAAGATCAGTCTTGTTGCTAACAAATCCTTTCCTAATTATATTCATATTTACCTGTCTAAACCCAATGTCGTATAATAGCTGGTCATATCAACCTGATAGTCTTTTTTCATCTTTTCAGGAGAACAAAACATATTGAACATTATTGTCTGCATAAAACAGGTTCCTGACACAGCCGAGATTAAGATTGATCCGGCAACAAATACCCTCATAAGGGAAGGGGTGCCGAGTATTATTAATCCTTTTGATCTTCATGCTCTTGAGGCAG
>JAZFSN010000027.1:0-8510 GCA_036446195.1 Thermodesulfovibrionia bacterium
TTAACCGTTACGGTTATAACCTGAATGTACAAAAAAATAAGTGATTACGGGATTATCGGAAACCTCAATACAATAGCGCTTGTCGGTCTTGACGGCTCTATTGATTGGCTCTGCATGCCTCACATAGACTCACCAAGCGTATTTGGTGCCCTGCTGGATGATAAAAAGGGCGGGCGGTTTATTCTCAGTCCTCAGGATGAATGGGACTCGGCAGCAGAATATATTCCCGGCACAAATATTTTGAAAACAAGATTCAGGACAAGGACGGGCATAATGCAGATAACTGATTTTATGCCAATCTGCGCCTGCGGCGTTGAAGAACTGGAAGAAGTGAGCAGCGAGCTGTACAGGTATGTAGAGATACTGAACGGAAAAGTAAATGTTGAGCTGATTTTTGAACCGCGGTTTAATTATGCACGCACAGAAACTCAAATCGAAAAAAAAGATAAAACAATAATTGCAAGGGGAGGAGGGGAAATCATATCTCTTTCCTGCTCCCGTGAACCCGGGGTCCTCAATGACGCGGCTGTGGCAAAATGGGAGCTGTCTGAAGGAGATAGTGTGTGGCTGTGTCTGAAATACGGTTTAGATGAGACCGTTCAGTTCAGCCGGGGAAAAGCGGAAATATCCTTAACTGATACAGAGGCATACTGGAAAAACTGGTTGAATAAAAGTGAAACAGGCAGGACCCTTGATTTAGGACATTACAAAAAAAGCATAGAGCGGTCGGCCCTCGTATTAAAACTCCTGTACTACGAACCGTCAGGCACCATTGCCGCTGCTGCCACAACTTCTCTTCCTGAAGTGGTCGGCGGAGTAAGAAACTGGGATTACCGGTATACGTGGGTAAGGGATGCCTCTTTTACGCTTCAGGCCCTTTTTAATCTGGGTCACATGTCAGAGACAGAAGGCTATCTCAGGTGGATAGAAAAATTATTATCTGAACACGGTGCTGAAAAGATGCAGATTATGTACGGACTTCGGGGAGAAGAAGAACTTCCCGAAGAAGAGCTTGCCCATCTTGACGGATATAAAGGTTCACGGCCTGTGCGAATAGGAAATGAAGCCGCTAAACAGAGACAGCTCGATATCTACGGGGAGCTTATGGATTCAGCGCTTAAGCTGTCAAACTACGTGGGCAAGATAGACGCAGATATGTGGCCTTTCCTTAGTAATATCTGTGATTACGTAGTCCGGCATTGGAAAGACAGGGACTCAGGAATATGGGAGATACGGGGCGGGCCGTTTCAGTTCGTTTACTCAAAAGTCATGTGCTGGGTTGCACTTGACAGGGGCATAATAATAGCAGGGAGGTACGGTTTCCCTGCCAATATAAAAAAATGGGAAAAAACGCGCACTGAAATTAAAGATGAAGTTCTGGGAAAAGGCTGGAGTGATGAAAAACAGGCCTTTGTCCAGCACTATGAAACAGATGCACTTGATTCAAGTAACCTGTTAATGCCGATTCTTGGTTTTCTCCCTTTTACTGATCCGCGCATTATTTCCACAATCGAAGCAATACAGCGTGAACTGAGCCATAACGGATTCCTCTACCGCTATACCGCGGATGACGACCTGCCGGGAAAGGAAGGCACGTTCCTGCTCTGCACGTTCTGGCTTGTGGATAATCTTGTTGGCATTGGAAAGCTTGACGAGGCGGAAAATATTGTTAAGAGGCTTGAATCCATTGCAAACCACCTAGGACTTTTCTCCGAAGAGTATGATGTAATATGGAAAGAGGCCTTGGGCAACTTCCCCCAGGCCTTTACACACATAGGATATATAAACAGCGTAATAGCCATTTGCCAGGCAAAGGCAAAAGACAAGGCAGAAGAGAAAAAGGCTCTGCCCCGCCCTGGTATTATCTTTGCAAGCAGAATTGTCCTGAACGACGGCGAACCACGCATAGACATCTCCCCGAAAGAAATTGCCATACATCTTAAGGGCTCCATGAATGTGCTGAGGGGCGCGTTTTTTGACACTAAAAAAGGCCGTGTGGCATATGAGCATATGCAAAAATCCAAAGCATACACTGAATACCTGGAATTAAGCTACACCTTAAAAAAAATGGACCCCGGCAAGCTGAAAACCAGAGAGGAAAAAATTGCCTTCTGGATAAACCTTTATAATGTCATTGTTATTCACGGGGTCGTGGAACTCGGCATAAGGGACTCGGTAAAAGAGGTCAGGAATTTTTTTAAAAGGATTCAGTATCAAATAGGGGATATGTTTTACAGCCCTGAGAATATTGAGCACGGAATCCTCCGGAATAACAGGCGGCCCCCTAATTCACTGTTCAGGGTTTTTAGTGGAACTGACAGAAGACTCAGGTTTTCCATTGAACAACTCGATCCCAGAATCCACTTTGCCCTTGTATGTGCTTCATCTTCATGTCCGCCCATTGATTTTTACACAGCTGAAAAACTGGACGAGGAACTAGATATTTCAGGGAAGACATTTTTGAATTCGGGGGGCATAATAATAGACAGGCCAGAAAAACATGTGTCGCTTTCCCGTATTTTAAAATGGTATGGGAGCGACTTCGGAAAAGACCCGGCTGAAAGACTGCGGTTTATCGCAACCTTTATGTACAGTGAGGATGACAGAAGATTTCTTATTGAAAACTCGGAACATATAAAGATTGATTATCAGGACTATGACTGGAGATTAAACAGATATTAAATCCCTGCGATTTAATTGACTTCCAGCTTATGGTTCAGAAGCGAATCAGCCCTGCCTTTTTTCTCTTTCCTGCGGACACTTTTGACGTCTGCGTATCCTGATTTATTCTAAAATATCTGCGCCTAGGATGTATCCCACGAATTAATCAATCAGGTTTATTTATAAATTCAGTCTTTTGTGATTCATGTCACAAATAATTTCCTTAATGCATTGTAAATTTATTATATAGGGTTTTATATATAAATGAAACGCAGTTTTAATCGTTGAAGAGGAAAAAATGTTCAGAAAAAAAACTCAGGATGCAGAAGAAACAAAGCATAATGAATATCCGGAAGAATCTGCAGGGACATCAGGAATTCAGAAAACGAATGTAATTGTAAAAGGAAGTAAATTAACAGGAGATATCTTTATATCTCATGATCTAGAACTAGACGGAGACGTTGAAGGCAATATAACTTCTGAGCAGAAATCCAACATTGTTATTAAAGGGAATTGCAAGGGGAATATCAAAACAAAGGAAGGCAATGTAGACATACAAGGGGTAATGAGCAAGGGAGATATTATTGCAGGCGGTAACGTGACAATTATAGGTAGTTTCAGCGGGGGGAAGATAAGCGCAAAAGGGAAAATACTCGCAAACGGTGAATTTAGCGGCACATTGGAAGGTAATGAGATAGAAATAGGCTCCAGTGCCCGGGGCAGGGGAGAACTGATTTATAAAGAGCATATTTCCATTGCCAGGGGGGCTAAAGTTGAAGTACATATCAGCCGAATGCAGGGCAATCAGAAGACAGCACAGAAGTCTCCTGATAAAAAGGTAATAAATCTTGAGCCGCCTGTACCGGATAAAAAAGAGCATAAGGGATTGTCCTGGAATACGGCGACAGAACACATAAAAGATAAAATAAAAACAATAAAGTTAAAACCTGCCAGGTCATTAATAATTAAATTTGCATGTTGTATCTCTCTGCTTTCTATCATAATGTTAGCTTCAATATCAATAAATGAATCAATGGGCATCACAAAACTGTTGTCCCAGGAAAATCGTTCAATTAAGTCTCCTTCCAGCATTCGCACATCAACAGTCAAGAGAGCAGCCCCTGAAAACAGGACTAAGACCAAGAAACAGTTCTGTGATAATGTCAATCTCAAGTTCAGGCAATTCGGATGGAACAAAATTATATGTAATCCGGATCGCTGGGAAATCTACAACTATTCTTATAAAGGAAGCCCGATTGTATATCAAAAGTTTGGTTTTGACGACCCTGACAACAAAGGCCCTGTTAACCTGATCTTATGCGGAGTGCATGGAGATGAACCTCCCGGAGTATACTTATGCTTTCGCATGGTAAGAGAGATTATTTTCGATAATCCTCAGGTATTAAAAGGTTTCAGATTAGTTATTGCTCCTATAGTAAACCCTGATGGGTTTTTCGCAAATACCAGGCAAAACAGTAATGGAGTTGACCCGAACAGAAACCTTCCCACTCAGGACTGGGACGAGTTATCACACAAGGTCTGGGCTCAATACAGAAAAGACCCCAGAAAATATCCAGGCATGCAAAGCGGCTCAGAGCCGGAGAGCAGAATACAGACTTATTTAATCAGCAGGTATAAACCTGATAAAATCATTTCCGTTCATGCTCCGTACGGATTTCTTGATTTTGACGGGCCTGGCGAGCAAAAGCTCCACAACCTTACACGTATAGAGCAGAGGGCAAAATTCTTAGGGTTAAATATCGAAGCTAATTCAAAGAGGCATCTCAGACTCAAAGACTTCCGGTTTTTTCCTGGATCGCTCGGCAATTATGCCGGCATTGAGAGAAATATTCCGACCTACACAGTAGAGCTCCTGACTGCTGATTCATCAAAGGCTTATTACTACTGGGTCTCCTTAAAATTTGCGATTCTTAAGGCCCTGAGCTTTGAAGTGAATGACAGAAAAAAAGACGATGCGTTTGCCGGCCTTCAGGATGCAATACTACAGCTTGCGTATAATCAATCGGCAGCGGCAAATGCTGATAAAAAATATATAAAAGACTGAAGCCATCACACGGAAAACAATTCCTGCCCTGATTCCCGGCCATCCGGTTTCTTTATTTTGTGATTTATATCACACGTTTCCTTAACAATTCGCCTTACAATATCATATAAGAGAGAACGTATAATAAGGGTTTTTAATATTTGGCCATTAACAAGGTGGGATAATAGAGGCAGACAGCTTTTATATTAAAAAAAACGGATAACCGGTAAGCGGTTCTCCTGATTACACGCATATCAGGAACCGCCGTATGGATGACAGGGATGAAGAGAAGAGATTTTTTGAAGACATTGGCACTGGGTGCTATGGCAATTGGTTTTGCCCCTGATGTCCTGGCAGAGACATTGAAAAACCCCTCTTCTACCCTGCCTGAGAAATTTGACGATCACCTGAAAGACTATCTTCACAAGATGGAGTATTTCAACAGCCCGCACAGAAATGACATACAGATTGACAGTATAAAATACAGAACATTTAAGTCCGTTGTAATGAGGCTCAGGCGGCTGCAGGGATATGCAGGCCATGGCAACTTCCAGATTCTGAGTCTGGACGACGGCATAAAAATGGCCTGGCGTTCACCTGACGTGGGAGTGTTTACAAAAACAGAAATTGAGTTTCTGGAAATGATTTTTTATGCAGAGGCAGCAAAATACGGCTTTTTCGGTCAGAAACCCCTGAAAAAACTAACAGATAGTATCAGGAAAAAAGATGTCATCAAAATACCCTATTCAGGAAACTATCTGTACAGGGGAGCGCCTTTTGAAACCTATAAGAAAATCAGGCAGCAGGTCGGAGAGGAGGTCCTCTTGACCTCAGGGGTACGCAGTGTTATGAAACAGTTTTTGCTGTTTCTCAACAAGGCTTATAAAAACAAAGGGAATCTCTCTCTTGCCTCCCGCTCACTTGCTCCGCCCGGATACTCCTACCACGGAATAGGTGATTTCGACGTGGGCCAGACCGGATTTGGGAGCCTTAACTTTACAGAACGCTTCACAAATACAGAGGTTTACAGAAAACTCTGTGACCTTGGATACCTCAAGCTCCGTTATCCAGAGAAAAATCTTGCAGGTGTCCGCTTCGAGCCATGGCATATTAAGGTAAATACATAGGTGATTTAAAAAAACCCGTTTCCCCTCCTGCCTTATTGGCAATAAGAATTCAAAAAACAATAAACTCGGATAATTGAGCAGCATATGGTGTTTATGCGAAAACTATTTGTTATTTTTCATTGATGCAATACAAATAATTACGATATAATGACAGAAATTTAACATTATTCAACTCGGGAGGGGAATTATGAGTGATTATTACCAGGAAGGCACGATTAATAATATGTATGAAAGCGATTCAATTTAGTACATGAAGAAAAAATTAATATTTACCTTGTTATTGGTTTTTTTAATTGTTTTTTCTATCCATGCCCAGGATAGAGAGGTGATTCTGCGCGAAGACTTCAATAACCTTGAGAACTGGAAGCCGTTATATTTCCCTAAGATTAAAGAACATACGCTTTACTATGTTGTAAAAAAAGAGAATGAAAGCTTTCTTAAAGCAGAGAGCAATTCTTCTGCCTCAGCCCTTGTTTATAAAAAAGAGTTCAACGCTTATAAGTATCCCAGGGTCAGGTGGCGGTGGAAGATAAGCAACATCTACAAAAAGGGCAATGCCCTGGAAAAATCAGGTGATGACTATCCGGCGCGCATCTATATCATGTTCAAATACGACCATGGGAAGGCATCTTTTATAAAGAAAATTAAATACAGCCTTGCAAAGACACTTTATGGCGAGTACCCTCCTCACAGCACCATTAATTACATCTGGGCAAACAGACAGCACAAGAAAAATATTATTACCAATACCTATGCCAAAGAAACCAAAATGATAATACTGCAGGCAGGCTCAGAAAAAGCAGGCAAATGGATGGAACAAGAAGTTAATATTATAGAGGACTACAGGAAAGCCTTTGGTTCCGAGCCGCCCGCAATAGCCAGCATAGCGGTTATGAACGATTCAGACAACACCAAAGAGGGCTCGGTTTTATGTATTGATTATATTGAAGTCGGTAAATAGCCTGCTGTGGTTGAATGGCCAGACTGGTTTAAACAATCCAGGTGAAAATTATTGGCACAAACTATTTTTTAATCACTCCGGGCCAGTTCGTATCTGCTTTTTTAATATTGCCGGGTATGTCCTTGTTCCAGAGTTTCTGCACCTTTTTATTAAGGTTAAGGTAAAGCTTTCCGTCAACAATAAACCAGGAAGCAGGGTCAATATCAGCCGTGGTCCCACGGCTCACTGCGTATGCTCAATAACCGCCGTACTGCGGGGCGTATTTTTCAGGCGTGTCCATAAAAAACTTTAGGTGTTCTTTGCTGGAGAACCGCCACTTTGCCCCCTTCCATTTGTACTCAAATTCCTTATCCCCTTTCACCGGCTTGCCCAGAGTAAAGTAGGCAACAGGGTCATAGCCCTTAATGGCAACGCCGTCTGAATCTACGTTGACAGGCATGGCTGATGAGGTACAGAAAGTTAAGAGTACTGCAACGCAAGCCAAGACAAGGCTGAAACCAAATTTCTTATAAGTTCTGTTTTTTTTCATCATTGCCCCCTTTTACTGTTTTTGTTTAATTTGTATTGTCTTTTCGTATGTCCCTGCTTTATTCAGCGCCTTTTCTATATCCTTAATGGTTATCTTTGATGGGTCATAATAAACCGTATTTATCTCCATTGAACCGCAAAACCCATTCTCAACCCTATTTACACCTTCGAGCCCTTCTAAGATTTCTTTCCCTACATCATATCAGGTAACTCCAAAAATTATTTTAGCATCATCATTTTTTGCAACTCCCTGCCCTGCACGTACAACAAGCTATATGTAAATTAATATATCTGTCAATAAATTATAAATAATATGTTATACTCTTTCTTACACAAGATCTCTAAAAGCCGGGGAATCGGGATAATAAGCCTTAATAACCAACCGTGAAAGGCATTTTAAATTGTAAATTTAAAATGTAAGAATCCAAATCATAAAAGAGGGTTTAAAGGTATGTTAATAAGGGTTATGTATAAAAACAACACATATGATATGGTAAAACATACTTTGATAGACCATCTAATCGAATCACGTAAAATAAAAAAATTTCTCCGTGCAGAGGGCTGGGCTGAAATAGGGGCACACCGTATAAGAGGAATGGGCGGTGTTAACAAGGGGCCTGAAAGACGGGAAATCTCCCGGCCCGCCTCATAAAATACTCCTTCTTCCCTTTCTCCAGACACGGGTCTTCGAATTATGGTTTGAACATGGACTGGTCTGATATATCTGATACAATGGTAAGATGCAAAAAAATAATAATTCAGCCCCGCCTCAAAAATATACGGAAAAAATAAAATCTTTCCCCATATTTTCCGGCCGATGGCCTGCAGGGTTGCCGGTGCCTAAATATGTTCTTTGCCTTTGCGTTCTCCTCCTTGCAGGGTGTGCCTCTATAAAGGAATCAAAGCAGATAAGCCTGCTTGAAAATATAACGAACGCATATGAAACAGCAATACAATGGAGTCGCTACAAAGAAGCAAGCGATTTCATGATGGCACACGGCACTCAACAGCAGGCCGTAAACTTCAAAAAGCTCCAGAAGACAAAAGTGATCTCTTATGAATTGCTCAGCAGGAAGATTTCAAAAGATAAATTACTTGCCCGACAGACCGTTGAGATTAAGTATTACAATTTAGATTCCATGATAGAAAAAACCCTGATTGACACGCAGGTATGGGAATATGACAAAGG
>JAZFSN010000028.1:0-3292 GCA_036446195.1 Thermodesulfovibrionia bacterium
TGCAGATACAATAAAAGGATTCAAGGCAATTGCTGATGGACAGTATGATGATGCCCCTGAACAGGCATTTTACATGGTAGGCCCTATAGAGGAAGTTGAGGAAAAAGCAAAAAAATTGGGATGGAGCAGATAAAAACAAATAAAATTACAATGACCAAATTCCAAATTTCAAATAAATTCCAATTACCAAATATTCAAACTAAGAAAAAAGCTATAGCTTATCTGAGCCGACCTATTCCGAGTTATGGGTTTTGGTCATTGATATTTGGAGCTTATTTGTTATTTGGTGCTTATGATTTGGAATTTACAAGTATTTAGTCAGTGAAAAGTCTGTGGCAAAAGGGGTTATTAGATGGAGAATAAACTGAAATTGGAAATTGTCACGCCTCACGGCCTGGTTTACAGTGATGAAGTTGATGAAGTCATTGCGCCCGGAAGTGAGGGCGAATTTGGTGTATTGCCTCAACATATCCCTTTTCTTACAACACTGAAAATAGGTATGCTCACATACAAGAAAGGGAATGAGAGAGGGCATTTTTTTGTTAACTGGGGATATGCCGAGGTCGGCCCTGAGAAAGTCCTGATACTTGCTGATAGCGCTGAAAAATCTGAGGATATAGATATTGAAAGAGCTATTGCAGCAAAAAAACGTGCAGAGGAAAGACTTAAAAAAGAAGAAAATTTTGACCAGGCACGCACAACGGCAGCAATTAATCGTGCAGTAACAAGGACACAGGTAGCAGATAAAAATCAGTAAAATAAATGTCTGAAGTAATTTTTCACTCAACTTTATCATAAAAATCTGACATTCATGCTAAAACTTCTCATATTCGACCTTGACGGCACGCTTGTAGATACAAGCAGGGACATTACAAACGCTATTAACCACGCAATAGCGCCCTTCGGGGTAAAATCCCTTTCCATTGAAACTGCCAAGTCAATGGTCGGATCTGGTATATCAAAGCTCTTAAGGGAGCTCATTGAGCCCGGAATCAAGACGCAGGAAACTACAAAAAAAAACGTGAACAAAGCAGTTGCTCAAGACAGTTCTGAGGAGGCAATTGAAAGGTTTCTTGACCACTACTCAAGGCATTTGCTTGATAATACAAAGCCCTACCCTCAGATAAAAGAAACCCTATCAAAACTCAAAGGTTACAAAAAGGCCGTAATATCAAACAAGAGGGAAATGCTCTGCAGGCAGGTTCTTGAAGGCCTTGGCCTGTCAGTATTCTTTGATATAATATTGGGAAGTGACAGTGTTTCAGGGAAAAAACCCTCCCCTATTCCTGTATTCGAAGTTTTAAAAAGACTCGGCATATCCAGGGATGAGACAGTTATGACAGGCGACAGCAATTTTGATATTGAGGCGGGAAAAGCCGCTGGAATCAAAACCATTGCTGTTACCTATGGATATCGAAGCAAAGAGTTATTAAAAGATGCTGATTTTATGATTGATTCCTTTGAAGAGCTCCTGCCCCTGCTTCCCCGGATTAATAAATCCCTTTCTGACTGATACTCTTTAAGTGATTCCTCAATTTGAATAATTTCGTTGTCCTTTGTATTATAAGACATCTTATGATGTCTGATAACACAGATTAAAGACTCAGATTACACAGATAAAAAATGGTTACGTAGACAAGATTAATCTGTGTAATCATTTTTTTAATCAGTGTAATCAAGTATAACCAGAGGATATACTATGGGCAAGGTTTTAAAACTCGGGCTTCCAAAGGGAAGTTTGCAGGAATCAACCATAAAATTATTTAAAAAGGCAGGGTACAACATATCAATTGACTCGCGTTCCTATTATCCTTCTTTTGATGATGCGGAAGTAGAGTCAATGCTTATAAGGGCCCAGGAAATGGCAAGGTATGTTGATGACGGAGTGCTTGATGCCGGGCTGACCGGCAAAGACTGGATTCTCGAGCAGAACGCAGATGTGTATGAAGTTGCTGAACTTAACTATGCAAAAGAAGGCCTGAGACCTGTAAAGTGGGTTATTGCAGTTCCAAACAACTCAAAAATAAAAAAGATTAAAGATTTGAAAGGCAAGCGAATTGCCACTGAGCTTGTCGGCTTTACTAAGAAATATCTCAAGTCTAAGGGCATACAGGCTGAGGTTGACTTCTCATGGGGCGCAACCGAGGTTAAGCCCCCTTATCTTGCTGATGCAATTGTTGAACTTACAGAAACAGGCTCATCCCTGAGGGCAAACAACCTGAGGATAATAGATACCATACTCATATCAAGCACTCGCTTTATCGCAAACAAAAAGGCATGGAAGGATAAATGGAAAAGGCGGAAAATGGAAAATATTGTGCTCTTGCTCAGAGGGGCGCTTGCTGCAGAGGAAAAAGTCGGACTTAAGATGAATGTACCTCAAAAATCGTTCAAAAGGGTTATGAGCCTCCTGTCTGCCCTGCACTCTCCAACTATATCACAGCTTTCAGACAAGGGATGGTTTGCGCTTGAGGTAATGCTCGATGAAAAGATTGTGCGTGATATAATCCCGAAGCTTAAATCTGCTGGTGCATCAGGGATTATAGAGTATCCGCTTAATAAGGTAATACCTTAATAACTGAGAAAACTCAGGGCTTACCTATTAAAATCAAAACTCGGATCAATACTTACTACACTATCTCAAAACAAACTTCTTGAACTCCGAAACGCTATAAGTTTTGCATTAAATCTATGAAAGATGATGATCTCTGATGTGCGGTATCGAATATCAACATAAATCCCCAATTGATACAATTCTTTAGAGTAATTGACTTGTACGATATGCAGTCCTCAATAACTTCCTGAAATATTCAACTTTAAAATCTATTATAATAATGTAGATTACAATTGGTAATAGTAGGGGAAACCAAAAAGATATTTAAGATACTGAAACAGTTAATATTTAGAGTTCCTCTTTCGTCTGGATCTGAACAAGAGAAGAATCTACAAGTTGATAGTGAAAATTCTATGTATTTAGAAAAAAATAGAGCATGGAATCAAAGGGTGATTGGATACGGAGTCCCAGTAAAACCACAAACTGGAGACCGCGGACCTGTAATTAATGCTATTCATGAAATCATCTCAGCCGCTGGTGGAGTAGAATATAGTCTACAAGTACTCAAGCAAAATTCTCATGTCGCACAGGAAGAATACTTAAAACTCTGCGAAAAACTTGGTAATTCTCCTGACACAACCTATGTAAGTGTACCTGAAGTAACATTCGTCTATTACGACTTTTCGAACTTGGTTGTTTGGACTCGGACTGTATATGAAAGGTGTAAATGTCTTTTAT
>JAZFSN010000029.1:0-2566 GCA_036446195.1 Thermodesulfovibrionia bacterium
AAAAGGCTTTTGAATTAGACAGCTCTTCTTCCATCTGATTCTGAGTCATGCCTTTTGAAGCCATAATAGCAACAGCAACGATACCTATAAGAATTCCAGCTGTAAACGAGCCAAAGGTATCAGCCAGCCAGCCTGTAATAATGGCTTTCGTATTGAGTTTTTTTTCATCAGTCATGCGTAACTTTTTTCCTCCAGAAGGCTAACTTATTGTTAATAATCAGTATAACAAAACATTACAGAAAAAGTATTAAGCAGTAAGTAGCAGGTCGCTAAGGGGATAAATTACCTAAACCTAAATTGAGCGATTCTTATGCATAAGAATTCACAATTGTCATTCCCGCGAAAGCGGGAATCCAGGAAAAATAATAAAAAACTGGATTCCTGTTTTCACAGGAATGACAAACCTTGTCTTTCACCCAATGGGTGTTTTTTGTATATCTTGAAATCGTTTATTTTCAATATATCAATTGATTTTTGTATCATAAATCGCTCAATTTTGGGTTAACTAAAGGAAATCCAATATCACCCTGATTGGTTTTCTGAGAATAAATAAAAATGTAATAAGAAATTAGCAGTATCCCTTTTTTTAACAATCAAAGTGTAAATATCAAAATTGTGGAAAAAATATCTTATATTTAACCTCTTGCAAAAGTCGTCATTCCCGTGGAAACCTGCCTACCGGCAGGCAGGCGGGAATCCAGAGTATTGTGTAACCCATTGAAAATACTGGATTCCCACTGGAGCCTGCCCTCGAATTTCGTAATCGGGGGTGGGAATGACAAACAATTCTCTTTTTCAGACTTTTGCAAGACAAGAGCCTCATATTTAATAAATTAATAATCCTTAATTTTGCATTTTGCATTTTGCATTTTTGAATTTGTTTTAAATGGAGTGTGTCCCTATTTTTCTTGACAAATTTATGCTTTTACAATAACCTCTTGGCTATGCCGAGAATTGCAAGAATGATTGCTGTTGACTTTCCCCATCATGTGGTTCAGGCAGGGAACAACAGGAACAAGGTTTTTTTTGATGAGAAGGATATGTTAATCTATTTAGGCCTGCTCAAAAAATATACGGAAAAATGGGTATGCCCTGTTCTCGCTTATTGTTTAATGCCAGATCATGTTCACCTGCTTGTTAAACCCAGCGAAGACAGTTCTCTCTCAAAAACAATGCAGGGTATTACGCTCTGCTATACTCAATATATTAACAAAAAATATAATAAAAGCGGTAGGTTATGGGGAAGTCGTTATTACTCATGTATTGTTGACAAAGAAAATTATTTATGGACAGTTGCCCGATACATAGAGCAAGACCCCATCCGTCTTGGTATAGTTAATAAAGAAGAGGATTATCCTTATTCAAGCGCTAAGGCACATATCACTGGCATGGCAGATAAAATTTTAGGCGAAGAGATTTTCGGGGAAGAAGGGCGCAGAGAATATGCTGATTTTTTATATAGCCATGTAAGTGATGAAGAAATAAAGAAAATTCGCTATACTGTAAGATCAAATTTCCCATTTGGCAACGAGACGTTTGTCAAAGTTATTGGACAGAGCTTGGGAATCAATTTAATTAAACAACCGCGCGGAAGACCAAGAAAAAAACCCAACTTGCAATAAAAATGGTGTTCTTTCGTAAAAAAGTTGAAAAGACATTAAATTATCCATAAAGTCGTCATTCCCCGATAAACCGGGACAAGCCGGCTAAACCTGTCCCTGTCTGCCGACAGGCAGGCCCTGCACCAGACAGACCTGCCCTGTACAGAACAGTGCGGGGCGGTGCAAGGGCAAGCGGCGGGAATGACAAGCTACTATATTAGCTCCTAACTCAAATGCGAAAGAGGTAAAAACGGGATGTGTCCCTATTTTTGATGTGGGCATATCACATGTAAATTCAGTATTCCCAAGAGATTTCTATGCCTTGTAAAATCTACATTGCTAAAAGATGTGCCCGTCAGAATATTGATACTTAAAATACCTTTGGTAATTGATAAGGTAAATTTTGTTCTTTTATGAATGCATCATTTAAAGAATGAAAATGCTATATAGAAAAGGCAATTTTTATTTTTTTATATCTAAAAAACTTTAAGCCCTTTTTTGCAGTATATTTATTAGAAATAATTAAAATGTTATGTTGAATGCAAAAAAAATTTAAAAAAGGCTTGCCTCTTGAGAGAAGGGTGAGGTATACTACATCACCTTACAAACTAAGTTTTCAACAGCTTATTAACATATGTTTATAACTTAGTCCTTCGACCCATAAGTTCGATGACGAACTTATTTGGACTTCGGCTGAGCTCAGTCGAAGCCCTCAGGACTTAGTGCTGAGTGAGCATAATTACTGATACCGTTGTTTTAAAATACGTCACCACTCGGCAAGCTCGTGGCGAGCAAGGTCGAACCATGTTTGCGAATCGAAGTACTTAGTATATCCTTCCACAAGGAAACAGATTAATTCCGGAAAGACACTTTAGGGAATAATGGTAACAGAAGATGTATGGGTGAAAACCCTTGAAGTCATAGAAGGGAAGATCGGTGCTCAGACCTTTGAACTCTGGTTCAGG
>JAZFSN010000030.1:0-8313 GCA_036446195.1 Thermodesulfovibrionia bacterium
TGCAGGCAAAAGCCAGGGCGTCCATAAAAGTAGCGCCGAGAGTGTAGCCTGTCCTGTCAAAGACATACACTGCGCTGCATTGGCATATTCCGCCAGTAATTTCCAGTATTTCCAGACTGATATCAACAGGCCTGGCTAACATTTTTTCGCAGAACGGACACTGTAATTCTTTTTTTCTCATAAAGCCCTGGGCTATAATTTATGGGTTATATGTTATAATTTATAGGATAAAAGTTGCAATTTGTTGCAGATTCTTTATTGCCAATAACATCTTACCTATTTTCTTTCTTTCTCTTTTTTTTGAATTTTATTGAACATTTTATTAATCCTTCTGTCCATTCAGGACTCCCAAGCGCATGCAGATGGGTATATGTAGCGAGGACATTTTTATAGCATATGCCGTCCATACCGCTTTTAAGTCCCTTGCCGCGCTGAACTTTAAACGCCATGTCTATCCCGTCTTTCTCCTTCATCTCAGTTATGCGGGAATAATGAAACTCATGGCCTTTAAGTGTGATATTTTGAGGAAAAAAGGGATTTGCTTTTTTGACCTTTATAATCGTATATCCGTGTGCCTGAGGTTTTTTCTCCATGCCAAAAACAATGGGGAATATGCCTGTCATTGGATATTTCCTGCCTTTTAAGATAAGGCTTTTACCCAGGTATATGAGTCCTCCGCACTCGGCGTATACAGGAAGCCCCCTTTCAATTGCCTGTCGGAGGGATTTCCTGAATCCTGTATTCTTTGACAATGCTATTGCATGGGTTTCGGGAAAACCACCGCCTATATAAAGCGCGTCTATGTCAGGAAGCCTGCTTTCCTTAAGAGGACTTACCTTTATCAGTTTTACGCCTCTTTTTTCGAGTTCTGTGAGATTCTCAGGGTAATAAAACTGGAATGCAGAATCTTTTATGATGCCTATTTTTAGCTGTCCTCCATGAACTTTTAATTCTCCCCTTCTCCCCTTCTCCCCTTCCTTTATATCCTTTATATCCTTTGCCTCATTTGCAAGTTTCCATATGCCATCTAAATCCAGATACTTTGCCCCTATTCCCCTGACATAAGCAATGGATTTCTCAACGTCCAGATGTTCCTGAAAAGGAGTCAGTCCCATGTGTCTTTCAGGAAAGGGGTCTTTTTTAAATCTTGGGATTGCGCCCAGAACCGGCAGGCGGCAGGTATTATTGATAGCCTTGCGTATTAATAGTTCCTGCCGTCCTGTAGCTATTTTATTTAAGATAACACCGCCAATCGAAACCTTTGGGTCCATTTTTTGACATCCCAGGACCATTGCTGCAACAGTATTTGTAGCCTTTGTGCAGTCCACAGTCAAAAGAACAGGAGTCCTGAGTAATTTAGCAAGTTGTGCAGTGCTGTAGGTTCCCTGATGGTCAACTCCGTCATACAGTCCCCGGTTACCTTCAATAAGAACTACTTCTGCCCCTTTTGAATGGGATATAAAGGAGTTTTGAATTAGTTCGGGATGCATCATAAAAAGGTCAAGATTAAAACAGGGGTGATGAGCTGCATAAGCAAGCCAGCCGGCATCAATGTAGTCAGGGCCTTTTTTAAAAGGGATTATTTTCAGGCCTTTTTTGTGCCATGAGGCAATAAGGCATAAAGAAAGGATAGTTTTACCGCTCCCGCCTCTTAGGCCGGAGACTACTATCCCTGGAATTGACTTATTTGGCATATCAAGGGGGAATCGGGGTAATAAATGAGTAAGAGTTCACAGGGGTCAGGGATCAGCAGTCAAGGATTATTTTTTTTGGCTTTCTCTGACACCTGAACCCTGATCCCCGTAAACTTATTCTTATTTTATAAGAGTCCTTTTTCCTTGAGATATTCTTCGCTGGGAATTTCTATAGAACTTGCACCACCGCCGTATGAATACATAAGCTTTCCAACATCTATCATCTCTCTCAATGCTTTTTTGACGACATCTTTTTCCTCACCGGTCTGTTCAGATACCATTCTGCAAACATCTTTTTCCTTCAGTTTTTTCTTGCCCTTCATTTTTTCCATGAACTCAAAAATCTTTACCTTCAATTCTTCTTTTTCCATGCTATCACTCCTTTTTTAGAAGTTGCTTTGAAAATGAAATAATTGCTCTATTTGCTTTTGAACCATGTAAAACTCACTAAAACAAAAAGCGAGAATCTGTGAGTAATCCGGGGCTTCGGGACTACTCACAGATTCTCTTATTTTTTCCTTCCTACCACTTAAAGGTTGGTGATGTCCGGAATGTTTCCCTTGCAAATGTAAAGTCATCAATATGCTGGAATGTAAACTCTATCCCTGTCAGTTTAAAGAACTTTTCCCATCCTATTCTCTCTACCCATTCGCCGACTCTCTCGTGCTTTTTAGCGTTCTTAGCATAGATCTCTATGATATTCTTTATGGCTGCAACAACCTTTGGCCATCTCGGAGGTTCATTGTAGAAGAATGGAATGGCAAGTTTGGAAAATTTTGGATAGCTTCTCAGACTGCTAACCTTTCCACCTACAACGATTGCTACTCCATCGCGGTCTGCGTCCTTGATGTCAAGGGCGGGGCAGACAGTGAAGCAGTTCCCGCAGTACATGCACTTATCATAGTTAATGGAGACGCTCTTTTCTTTAGGGTTCGGCCTTATCGCAGAGGTTGGACAGGAAGCAATAACCGTTGGTATCTCACATATTTTTCCTACCCGATTATTGTCAATTTTCGGAACTTTTGTATGCAAAGCAACTATTGCTATGTCGGAGCAATGAACAGCACCGCACATATTCACACAGCATGCTACCGCAAGCCTCAATTTGCCCGGCAGCTCTTTTTCCGTAAAGTATTCATAGAGCTCGTCCATCATTGCCTTTACCAGTCCGGATGCGTCTGTACAGGCACTGTGGCAGTGAATCCAGCCCTGGGTGTGAACAACGTTACTTATATGTGGGCCGATACCACCGATGGTGTACTTTTTATCCTTCAGCTCTTTCTTAAGCGGCTCAACCTTGCTTTTGTCTGATAGGAGAAATTCAATATTATTTCTGGATGTAAAACGAAGGTAGCCGTCACAGTACTTGTCAGCAAAATCACTTATTTCACGGATTGTGTCAGTGCTTAAAAGCCTTGGAGAAGCAACCCGTACCGTGTATATCTTATCTCCGCTTTCTGCTACATGTACCATTGTGCCCGGGTCAAGTCTCTCATGATACTTCCATTTACCGTAATTCTTTTTTATAACCGGCGGTAAGAACTGCTCATAATGGGGTGGTCCTATATCTGTTTTTCTCTGTGGCAATGCCATTTATGTTCCCTCCTTTTCAATAATTTTAATATTTATCTTTTGTATATATTTTTTCAAAATCTTCATCTTTAAAGAAGATGAACGGGTCTCTCCTCGGCTCTTTGATCTGCTGTGGAACAGGAGGAACTCCAATGGCTTCGAGAAACGGCCTCATGCCTTTGGCTTCAATAAGCTCGCCAATCCTCTCTCTTGCTTTTGCATTATCATCCCACCACTCTGTCATCTTACGGATAATGTCCTTTAATTCCTTGTAAGGAGGCTCCATCTTTATAAAAGGCACAATTACCCATGAAAGCAATGAACCTACAACAATCGGTGCCTTACTCCCGACACAAAGGGTTGCTCCCCTTTCACCGCTTGGCTTCAATGCCTTGGTCATTTTTGCTATGCAGTGCATGCACCTGTTGCAGTCAGCGTTACCGATTCTGAGTGTCTTGCCGTCATAGCTCATACAGTCGGTCGGGCACATATCAATAATCTCTGACTGTATATTCATGCCTGAATCAGTGTATTTTTTAACTTCTGTCTGGTCTATCTGGATGTTTCCTTTCCAGGTTCCTATAATTGATAAATCAGCGCGTGCAATGGCTGCTACGCAGTCACAGGCGCATCCGGACGCCTTAATTTTAAACTTATACGGCCAGGCCGGTCTGTGGAGCTCGTCCTGGAATTCCTGTGTGAGATTATAGGTAACATCCATAGTGTCATAGTTTGCCCATTCGCAGCGTGCCTGTCCAATGCAACAGCTTGGAGTCCTCATGGCCGAGCCCGAACCACCCAAGTCCCAGCCACGGGAAGAAAGTTCGGCAAAAATGGCCTCGAGACTTTCTGTATTGGTGCCGATCAACATAAGATCGCCTGTTGAACCGTGCAGATTTGTAAGTCCACTTCCATACTTATCCCAGATATCACAAATTTCCCTTAGAGCTTTAGTTGTGTAGAACCAACCACTCGGCTGGTTAATTCTTATTGAGTGAAAGTGTGCAACTTTGGGAAATTCATCAGGCAGGGATGAGTATCTGCCGATAACTCCACCTCCATAACCAAGAACTCCAACTATCCCGCCGTGTTTCCAGTATCCAAGTCTTGTCTGAAATGATTTCTCAAGCTGACCTAACGCGTCTTCTGCCATCTCGCTCCTTTTAGCAGCTTTCTTCATTTCAGTAACAAAGCTCGGCCATGGTCCTTTCTCCAGATCATCCAACATGGGTGTTTTGTATTTTCCGCTCATCTATACCTCCTTTTTTTTGGCTCTCATGGTATTTCTATGCGTGCTCTCTTTCCAATGAAGAACCTGTTTATTTTATAGGTTGAATTTTAGAATGTTTAAAATTAGTTATGAGTCAGTCGTAAAAACGCACTAATTCCAATTAAAGATTTTGCGTTTTGAGTGAAATACAGAGAAACGGTAAGTCCAATAATAATATATTTTATCCGTCCACGTCAAATAAGAAAAATTTATCATGTAATCATATCTGCTTATTACAAAGGACTATCCATGGCCACTGAAAACATGACTTATATTTATTTGACAGGATGTCATTTTTTTGATCAAATTATTGATTCCTGCATAACAACTGTCCTTCGTTTCGTCATTCCCGTGAAAACGGGAATCCAGTCCTTTTATATTAATAGTTCCCCGCCGGAGTTTACCCCGTACTCCGATACGGGGCGGGGACGATGTCTGGATTCCCCCGTATCAAGTACGGGGCAGGCTCAGGTCAAGTGCGGAATGACAACAGGGAAGGATAATAAAGGTTTTCTGTCACTCCCGCCTGCCTGCCGGCAGGCAGGCTTGTCGGGAGTCCTTCCGTAAAAATGATTCTCGAAGCGAGTCTCCGCGAAGAGTCGCTCCGACCGGACATTCATCCTTCGCAGTGCTACGGAGAACGGGAGCCGGAATGACAAGATTACAGCCGATCCCCGACAAGCGAGCCTGCCTGTCGGCAGACAGGGACAGGCATAGGACATTAGATTTACAGGAATCAATAGTTTATAGTTGCGATATTGTAAAATCGCAAGCAGTTACACAATCAATAATCGTATATACCGGATAAAGTTTTTTTATATGAAAAAACTAACCGGGAGGGATCTCCTTAATTTTTTACTGCCATTTATCAAAAATAAATGCTGAACAGGCTGGAAAAGAGATTGATTAGTTTATTGAAAACTATTCTGCAGGTATAAAACAGGGATTAGTATTTGCAGCGGTACTGCTTCATGCTCAGAGGATAATTTTAATTGATAAGTCAACAATTTGGCTTGACCCTATGGGCTTAATAATGTTAAATAGTCTATTAAATGAACCGATAAATGAACCGACTCAAAAAGGGTCATATATTATTATGGTTGCTCAAAGTTTTTTGCTTTCTGAGGAGTTGTGCTCAAACATTGGGAATATACTCAAGGGCAGGTCGAAGGCCGCAGGCGCAAAAGAAAAACTTTTGGGCTGTAGCTGTTGATTTGAAGACTTCTTTCTGCATATTTCAGGGAAATCCGCGTACATTTTGCAGATAGCAGTGCACTGTCACATAAATTCTTACTATTCGTCATTCCCGCGAAAGCGGGAATCCAGAGCATTCACTGGATTCCCAATCAAGTTGGGAATGACCAGAAATTAATGTGACAGTGCAGTAGTAAAAAAATGAAAGAGATCCTTTTATATGACCCAAATGCTGATACTAAACATCTCAAGGCTATAGCGTTAAACTTAAAAAAGAAAAACTGCCTTGTTTTTGGGTTCCGAACTATCGAAGAGGCCCGCAAATATATCAACAAGTCATTACCTGACGTTATTTTTTTCCGTCTGTCTAAAGAGCTTGATGCAAAATCTTTAAATTTATTTAAAGATCGTGCACCTGTGATCGGGATTTTGGGAAAGGCAGGGGACAGGTCAATTGATAAAGCTCTTAAATTAGGCGTTGAAGATTTTGCCTTTTCTCCTTATACCGCCTTTGAAATAATGCTTAAGATTGAATCTCTTTTGCAGAAAAAGCAGTATATCGACAAGCTGGAAAAAGAGAAAAAACATCTTCAGGCAATTGTAGAGATTGCGACACTTGCATCATCTACACTCGATCCAAAGGAAATACTGTATCTGATTGTCAAGAAGATAGCAGATGTAATACCGGTTCTTAGATGCTCTATGGTTCGTGTAGACAGAGAGAACAGATATGCTCATGTGGTAGCCACTTTTGAAGACATAGGGCTTAAATCCATAACCCTTGACCTCAACAAATATCCTGAGATTAGAGAGGCGCTTACAACAAAAACCCCTGTAATAGTCAGCGATATAAAAAGTGATCCAATAATGACGGATGTCAGAGACATAATCTCTCCTATTGGAATAAAGTCAATAGTTGTGTTACCTGTCTTTTATGGAGATACTGTTATAGGGACTCTGTTTTTAAGAACGTCCCGTTTAGGCAGAGAGTTTACAAAAGATGAGATTGCGTTTTGTAACGCAGTTGTTAATACTTCTGCTAATGCCCTGCACAGCGCTTTTTTGTATGAAAAGGCCGAGATCGAGAAGATACACCTCGGTAAGCTGGCAATAACGGATTTCCTGACCGGTTTGTATAATACGCGTTATTTTTATCACAGGCTTGAAGAGGAATTCAGCAGATCCGTCCGCTATAATATTTGCCTTACCTGTTTAATGATGGATATTGACCTGTTTAAACGCATCAATGATACCTATGGACACAAAACAGGGGATCATGTGCTAAAAGAGTTTGCACAAGTTTTAAAAAAGAATATTAGGAAAAGTGATATCCTTGCAAGGTATGGAGGTGAAGAATTCATTATTCTCCTGCCTAGCACCTCAAAAAAGGGGTCGAGGTCTGAGGCAGAGAGATTAAGGCTATGTATTAAAAACCATAAATTTAAATCGCTTAAGGGAAAACAGGCTATTAGTGTGAGTATCGGGGCAGCCACCTATCCTCATGAGAAGATTAAAATGAGTGATGCACTCATAACATGTGCTGACACTGCTTTATTTGATGCAAAGGACAAGGGCAGATCTAAGGTTGCAGTCTATCAATGAAGGCCTTCCCCCCTAAGAAACCACAGAGAGCAGTAATTTAAAAAGGTTGAGGTCAAGGTTAAGGCTAAGAAAGATATTTTTTAATTCTCAACCTCAACCTCAGCCTTAACCTTTATAAATATTTGTGTCCAAATATGTTTCTCCCCGTTATATGTTTACTATTTTACGGGGTCCTCTGTGGTTAATTGCAGTTTTTGGGTTAAGGTCAGTATAAGGAGTCTGGAGGGTAAAAGATGGATGTAATCACAACTCATATAAATGCCGATTTCGACGCAGTTGCCTCAATGATAGCTGCAAAAAAAATCTATCCTGAAGCGGTGCTTGTATTCCCTGGCTCACAGGAGAAAAGTGTGAGAAATTTTTTTTCTACATCTCCTTTTAAGGTTGATTTCCACAAAATAAAGGAAATAGATATTAACAGTGTGAGTCGCCTGATTCTTGTAGACGTCAGGAAAATAAACAGAATCGGGCGGTTTTCAGAAATATTGGACAAAAAGGGCCTGGAAATTCATATCTATGATACACATCCTCCTGCTACAGGGGACATAAAAGGGCAAAAAATGATTATAGAGCCTGTTAGTGCCACAACAACGATTTTTACTGAAATACTACAGCAGAATAAAATAGGCATATCGCCTGTTGAAGCTACAATACTTGAGTTGGGGATATACGAGGAAACAGGCTCTCTTATTTTTTCTTCTACAACGGTAAGAGATGTTTTAGCAGCCGCTTATCTACTGAAAAAAGGAGCTAATTTAAATGTTGTGTCAGGCTTTATCAGAAGAGAACTTAGTGCAGAAGAGATTGACCTGCTTAACGAGTTAATACGATCAGCAAGGGACTATGTAATTCACGGTGTCATGGTAAAAATTACCAAGGCAACGCGAGAGGGTTACATGGGAGACATTGCCTATTTGGCGCATAAGATAGGAGATATCGAAGATATTGATGCACTCTTCCTTCTGGTGATGATGGAGGGCA
>JAZFSN010000031.1:0-6273 GCA_036446195.1 Thermodesulfovibrionia bacterium
CTGGATTCCCGATAAAAACCTCGGGAATGACGAATAAAGACTTTTGCAAGAGACTCATTATTTTTACCATAATTTTGATATTTAATATTTGATATTTGATTTTTTTATTAATGGATAATTCCTGGATAAAAAAAATTCTAAAATCGGTAAGGACGGGCAGCTTTACCGTTGATAAGGCTTTTGATGCCTTAAAACACCTTCCATATGAGGATATAGGCATTGCAAGGGTTGACCACCACAGGACGCTCAGGCAGGGAATTCCCGAGGTAATATACGCAGGAGACAAAAAGATTAAAGATATTGAGGCAATTGCCGAGTCCATGCTTAAAAGCAGTAAAAGGCTTTTAATAACAAGGGCTGATAAGGATGTTCATAAAAAAATTGATTTACTCTGTAAAAGATATAATAAAAAATCAAAATTCCACGAAAGATCAGGTGTAATTACAGCTGGAGGATATAAAAAAAAGAGCGGGATGGTGGGGGTGCTTTGTGCAGGGACGTCAGATATGTCTGTGGCAGAAGAGGCTTTTGTTACAGCATCTTTTTTGGGCAGCAGGGTAAAAATTATTTCTGATGTCGGGGTTGCAGGACTTCACAGACTTGCAGACGCAGGACAAATGCTTTCAAACGCAACAGTCTTAATAGTTGTAGCCGGCATGGAGGGTGCTCTGCCGTCAGTAATCGGAGGTATGACGGATAAGCCGATAATTGCCGTTCCAACTGCTGTTGGTTACGGGACAAGTCTGGGCGGCCTTACAGCTCTTTTTGCAATGCTTAATTCCTGTGTTCCGGGCATTGCGGTGATGAATATTGACAATGGCTTTGGAGCAGGGGTGCTGGCACATAAGATAAATACTTTAGAAATTAAAGGCTAAAGGCTATTAGGTTTATAAAAATTTACTATCAACCAACAAATAAGAACTAATTTTATTTCCTATTTCTAATTTTTAGAGTACGTTATGATTGTATATTTCGACTGTTTTTCCGGTGTTAGCGGCGATATGATTTTAGGAGCGCTGGTTGATGCAGGGGTGTCTGCTAAAGAGCTTAAAAATGAGTTGTCCCGTTTGCCGATTAAGGGCTACAGGTTAAATATCAAAGCGGTAAAAAGAGCAGGACTCTCGGCAACAAAGGTTGATGTTGAGACATTACGGAAAGAAGGGCGGGGAAAACAAAGGACAGCATTAAGAAGGTTTAAAGACGTTAGAAGGATAATAAAAGATTCTTCTCTGTCTAAAGATATTAAACAAAAGGGGTTGTCCGTATTCAAAAGACTCTTTGAGGCAGAGGCCAAGGTGCACGGAGAGAAGTATGACAGGATTCATCTCCATGAACTTGGAGCCATTGACTGCATTGTTGATATCTTCGGCACATTAATCGGCTTTGACATGCTCGGCATTAAAAGGTTCCATTCATCTGGTATAAACCTTGGGAGTGGTGCTGTAAAAACAGAACACGGAATTTTACCTGTGCCCGCACCTGCAACCGCAGAGCTGCTAAAAAATGCCAGAGTCTATTCATCAGACACAGGTTTTGAGCTTACTACACCTACAGGTGCCGCAATTGTATCCACGCTTGCACAGGGATTTGGTCCCATGCCCTGCATGGATGTTTTAAATATTGGTGTCGGCGCTGGCAATAAGGACATGAAAGACAAACCTAATGTGCTAAGGCTTTTTATCGGTCAGGACCCTGTACCATGCGGTACAGGGCAGGGCACTGAGGATAAAGTGATAGTAATAGAGACAAACATTGATGATATGAACCCGCAGATTTATGAATATGTTATTGAGAAACTGTTTAAGGCAGGGGCGCTCGATGTGTTTTTAACGCAGGTTATCATGAAAAAAGGCAGGCCGGGGATAAAACTTACGGCGCTTTGCATTGACGACAAAAAGGAAGACCTCATGAAAATAATACTAAGAGAAACAACAAGCATTGGGCTCAGGTTTTATGAGGCACAAAGAAAAACATTGCACCGTGAAATTAAATCAGTTGATTCAAAGTTTGGAAAGATAAATGTTAAAATTTCACGGCTTGGAAACCATGTTTTAAAGACAGTACCTGAGTACAGAGACTGCAGGAAAATCGCGAAAAAGTTTAATATCCCGCTTCTTGAAGTTATGAAATCAGTTAAGGTGAAATTGTTATAAAAACTGTAGAGCCTTTACGGAAAACCAACAGCAAAATATTTTCATCAGGCTTTATCCTAGATACTACAGCGTCATAATCATCTGTGTTTGATATAGCCTTTCTGTTTATTTCCAGGATAACATCTCCTCGCGCAAGCCTCGCACTGGCGGGACTGTCACTTTCAATATTAGACACTGCAACGCCCCTTATCTTTTCGGGCAGATTCATCTTTCTGTAAATTTCAGGGGTTAAACCCTGAACACTTACCCCCTTCATGGCATTTTCATATACAGTCGGAGTTGCCATTTGCGTTTCTGTCGGAAGTTCACCTATTTCCACCTTTAGTGATTCAACCCTGCCTTCTCTTATAACCTCAACTTCTACCACTTCACCCGGCAAGGTGTTTGCTACCGTATTTCTAAGATTGAACGGCTCATCTACCTTTTTCCCGTTAAACTTAATAATTACATCTCCCCGCATAATGCCCGCTTTTTCTGCAGGGCTGTCATCAATAACGTTAGCTACAAGTGCCCCGTTCCTTTCTTCCAGATTGAACTGTTTGGCAAGTTCAACAGTAATCGGCTGTATTGATACACCAAGCCAGCCCCTTATAATTTTTCCATGCGTAATCAGGCTCTCTATTACTGCCTTGGCCATGTTGCTCGGGATTGCAAATCCAATTCCCTGGTACCCGCCGGTTCTGCTGAAAATAGCTGTATTGATGCCTACAAGCTCAGCCTTTGCATTAACCAGAGCACCGCCGGAATTTCCCGGATTAATGGCTGCGTCTGTCTGAATAAAATCTTCATAATCAGCAATACCAACATTTGCCCTTCCTACGGCACTGACTATACCCATGGTAACGGTTTGATTTAATCCGTAAGGGCTTCCGATTGCCAGCACTATTGCCCCAACTCTTAATAAGTCAGAATCTCCCCATTTTATGAATGAAAGGTCCTGTGCATCTATTTTGATAACAGCTAAATCTGTTTTAGGATCAGTGCCAATAACTTTACCTGTAAATTCTCTTTTGTCCGGGTGCAGAACCTTTATCTCATCAGCATCTTTAATAACATGATTGTTTGTCAGAATATATCCGTCTGAGGAGACAATTACCCCTGACCCAAGACTTGCTGTCTTGCGCTTTCTTGGCTGTTCCGGATGCCTGAACCTGTCGCCAAAGAATTTTCTGAACAACGGGTCGTCGTAGAACGGGGTAAACGGGCTCTCAGCCATTTTCCGGGTCCTTGTGGTTGAAATATTTACTATTGTCGGTCTAACAGCCTCGGCCACTTCTGCCATTGCCTGGCTGGTTTTTGCCATAAAATCTATGGATTCCTTGGAAATTGACGGTTCAGCATATGCCTTTGACATTAACCCTGGAATGCCATGATATGCAAAAATAAATAAAAATATTAAGGCAGCAAGGAATATAACCCTGTTGAAACCCGATTTTTTTGAAACCATATTTTAAACGCCTCCTTTGATTGGTACGAATAGAGCTTTAGCTCATAATTATATATGTTTAGAATGACCAGAGTCAACAAAGATTGGTCTATGATGTCAAGCTAAGTTAGAAATGTCTGGTTTTATATTATTGCCTCAACACAGTTGTTATTCTCCCGAAGCATCGGGAGCATGACAGACTTTAGGAGAATTTTATATTATGTGCAATTTTATACGTCATCATGTATAACAGGGTTTGCAAATATATTTTATTCAATTTATTATCTTAGACATCCTGTAAAAAGAAGGATGTCGGTGTAATCGTCCTTAAGAATCAGTGTAATCAGTTATAATGGATATTATAACAGTGAAAAAAATCAGATTAGCCCTGGCACAGATTAACCCTATTGTGGGTGATCTATCGGGGAACGTAAAAAAAATAATTTCATATATTAAAAAAGCCCGGAGACTGAAGGCTGATATTATTGTCTTCCCGGAGCTTGCTGTAACAGGATATCCCCCTGAAGACCTGCTTTTAAAACCTCAGTTTGTAAAGGATAACATTAATGCCCTGAATAAAGTAAAAGAGGCCTCAGAGAATATTACAGCTATTACAGGTTTTGTTGACATAAATAAAGGGCTTTATAATGCGGCTGCAATAATATCGAATAAAAGGCTTATCGGTGTTTATCACAAAAAACATCTGCCCAATTACGGTGTTTTTGATGAATACCGTTATTTTAAGTCAGGCAGGAAATACCCCGTTTATGACTTTAGTGGAATCAATATAGGGATAAACATCTGTGAAGATATTTGGTATCAGGACACTACAAAGGTTCAGGCATTGTCAGGAGCTGAGATAATAATTAATATCAATGCATCGCCATATAATATGGGCAAGGCATCTTCAAGGAAAAAAATGATTTCTGAAAAGGCTTCAGATAATAATGTGATAATTGTATATCTAAACATGGTAGGAGGTCAGGATGAGCTTGTCTTTGATGGAGGCAGTTTTGTTGTGGACAGGACGGGTGGAATAATTGCTAAGGGAGTTCAGTTTGATGAGGAATTAATCCCTGTTGATTTGGAAATTGAGATAGATAGTTTAAAAGGTAAAAATAAATCCAGGACATTGCCGGCCAGGAGAAAAGGAGTTGAAAAAATAAAAATTCCTTCTGTCTCACTTAAAACACGAAGGCCGTTGATCAAAATAAAAAAAGCTGTTGAGATGACCGGGATGGAGGAGGTTTACAGCGCGCTTTTACTCGGAACCAAAGACTACGTGTATAAGAATGGTTTTAATGGCGTTGTGATTGGCCTTAGCGGGGGGATAGATTCTGCTCTGGTAGCCACGATTGCTGTTGATGCCCTTGGAAAAGAAAAAGTTCAGGGCCTGTTTATGCCGTCTCAATATACCTCAAAGGAAAGTTACGAGGATATTTATGCCCTTGCCGGAAATCTTGGAATAAAGATTATAGATATTCCGATTAACAGTATTCTAAAAAAGTATTTGGAGACACTTAATAAGGAATTCAAAAGAACCGGGATAGATATTACCGAAGAAAACCTTCAGGCAAGAATCAGAGGGAATATCTTAATGGCTTTTTCAAATAAATTTGGCTGGCTTGTGCTTACGACAGGAAACAAATCTGAAATGAGTATGGGGTATGCAACCCTTTATGGTGATATGGCAGGCGGTTTTGCTGTGATAAAAGACGTGCCAAAGACAATGGTCTATGAACTCTGCAAGTTTAGAAACGATAAAGAGGGCAGGACACTGGTTCCTGATAGACTCTTCTGGAAAGAGCCAAGTGCGGAGCTAAGGCATGACCAGAGAGACACAGATACCTTACCGCCTTACCCCGTGCTTGACCCCATATTAAAGGCATATGTTGAAGATGACCTCAGTTTTGATGAGATAAAGAAAATGGGCTGTGAAATTAAATGCGCGCAAAATGTCATATCAATGATTGACCATTCAGAGTACAAAAGACGTCAGGCGCCTCCGGGAATAAAGATAACCCCGAGGGCATTTGGAAGAGACAGGCGTTTCCCGATAACCAATAAGTACAAAAGCTACTAATATACGTTATTAATACAAACACAATAGGTATTATGAATTAATGTGTTTGTATTAGTTATTTGTTATTATTGATGACTGCATAAGAAATGTCCTGCATTTCGTCATTCCCGTGAAAACGGGAATCCAGAAACGTACAAAATACTGGATTCCCCCGTATCAAGTACGGGGCAGGCTCAGGTCAAGTGCGGAATGACAAACACAGGAGATCCCCGACAAGCCCTGCACCAGACGGTGCAAGGGCAAGCGAGCCTGCCTGTCGGCAGACAGGTACAGGGATAGGATATTAATTTTACAGGGGTCAATAATTAGCTACTAAGACACAAAGACACAAAGTTACAAAAAATGTTTTTACTCTTTGTTTTTATTAATTATTACTTTACATTTTATTTTTTAGTGTCTTTCCCCCTGCTTTCTTGCGAAAGCAAGAAGGGGGACTTTGTGGCCGAATAATTAACAATGAACTATATTAAAAAGCTTTATGACTGGGTGCTGCATTGGGCTGAAACGCCTTATGCAGTACCTGCTCTTTTTATACTTGCCTTTGCTGAATCGTCGTTTTTCCCTATCCCTCCGGATGTGCTTCTTATAGCTTTAGCCCTGTCTATTCCCGG
>JAZFSN010000032.1:0-4445 GCA_036446195.1 Thermodesulfovibrionia bacterium
AGCTGATCTTATAATTTGCGTTATATGCGGAGCATTAAAATTCTTCTGCACAAATATTCTTCTTATGCTTTGAGGATTAGCCTTCAGGCGCTCTAAAACAGAGTTCCTGCCGTATAAAAACATTGAATTCTTTGCCAATTATCTCTCCCTTGCTCATTTATATCTGAATTTGCAACTACTCACCACAGCCAAAAGTAGGCGCTTCTAAACGAGCACACAGAGCAATATAATAATAACTTATTATAATTGAGCCTCTTGCAAAAGTCTTTATTTATCATTCCCGGGGTTTTTATCGGGAATCCAGTTCCTGATGAAAGTCTCTGGATTCCCGCTCAACAAATTGCGGGAATGACGGGCAACGTTTTTTTCTCTGGAAGTAAAAGTGAAGCTCCCCGCCTACAAGGCGGGGCTTCCGAGCAAGGAATAATTATTTTTATTTATATAGCTACCTTTCATCCCCGCTCACAGAGCGGGGCATTCAGGCAGCATCCTCGTAAAGGGACTTATGACGCACTACACTAGTGTACTGTCTCTAACGCTTCTTTACTTTTTTTGAAGTGTCATTCCGGCTTGTCCGGAATCTTTCTCCTTTTAAAATAAGGATTCTCGACAAGCGAGAATGACAGAATTGTGTAAAGGTATTTCTGAGACAGTACACTAGTATAAGATTCATCATTTAATATTGTATAATAAACCTAACTTTTAAACACACAATGGTCAAACTCTAAATCCGAAATCCTGAATATTAAACCCCGTTAGAAGACCTTCGCCCTTCTAACGGGGTAAACAATAGCAAAATCCTGATTCTTTTATGCTTGAAAAAATTTTAGTCAGGGATTCAGATATTAGAATTTTGAAATTAATACATTTGTATAATATTCCGGGAGGAGGCAAATGAATAGTATACCTGACGAACTGGCGTCAAAAATTATAAAAAAGGCCCTTTCAAAAGGGGGCGATTACGCGGATATATTTATAGAAAATAAGCGCCATTTATCTGTACAGCTTGAAGACGATAAGATTGAAAAGATTATTTCCGGTATTGACGCAGGAATTGGCATAAGGGTTATTTTTGAGAGCAGGTCTGCCTATGCATACGGCAATGATTTTTCTGAGAGCTCGCTCATTGGTATGGCAGAAACTGTTAGCAAGGCTGTCAAGGAAAAGAGTTCGGAATCGGCTCTCGGGGCGGAATTGCATGGCCTTAAAGATAACGTGAGAATTAATTTGAAGAAAGTCAGTCCCCAGGTAGACTTTAAGATAAAATTCAATCCCAGGGATGTTGACATGAAAAGGAAGACCCTTCTTGTAAAAAGTGCCAATAAGGTAGCCAGAGCGGTAAGCAACAAGATTAAGCAGGTAACAGCAGGTTACATGGATTCTGCACAAAACATCTTTATAGCAACATCTGAAGGGAAAATCTCACGTGATGAACGTATTCATACAATTGCCTTTATCCAGGTTGTTGCTGCAGAAGGTGATAAACTCCAGACTAGCTATGAGCCTATTGGCGGGTTCATTGGTTTTGAGCTTTTTGATAAGAGTTCCTATGAGGAGATAGCGCTTAATATGGCGCAAAGGGCAGTGGCGATGCTGAGCGCGAGAAAGATTTCCGGAGGGAGAATGCCGGTTGTGATTTCAGCTGCTGCAGGAGGAACAATAATTCATGAGGCTATAGGCCATGGTCTTGAGGCTGACCTTACACAGGAAGGATTATCTGTGTATTCAAATAAGTTAGGACAACAGATAGCATCTCCATTGATTACTGTCATTGATGATTCCACTCTGCCCAACAAAAGGGGTTCATTCAGATTTGATGATGAGGGAGTTTTAGCGCAGAGAACAGTTCTGGTAGAAAAAGGAATCTTAAAAAGATACATGTATGACAGATTGAGTGCGATGAAAGACAGGACAGTCTCTACAGGCAATGGGCGCCGTGAGTCATACGAGAGCAGGCCGATTCCAAGGATGACCAATACATTTATAGCTCAAGGAAAAAGCAATCCGCAGGAAGTAATAAAATCAGTTAATAATGGTCTTTTTGTTAAAAAAATGGGAGGGGGACAGGTTAACACTGTAACCGGCGAATTTGTCTTCGAAGTCTCCGAGGGATATTTAATAGAAAAAGGACAGATAGGAGAGCCCGTAAGAGGCGCAACACTTATTGGCAATGGTCCAGAGGTTCTCAAATCTATTGATATGGTTGCTAATGATATCGGTTTTTCAATTGGGACATGTGGTAAAGATGCCCAGGGGGTTCCGGTTTCAGATGCAATTCCCACGATTAGAATTCCAGACATGGTTGTGGGTGGAGAGGTGCGGGGTGAGTAACAATAAATACAGTTATATATCTTAAATGATACAGTCAAACGATTAACCCCCTTATTTTAAAAGATAAAATTATCTGGCATCTAATTTGCTTCAGACCTTCAGGTATGCGCTGTCAAAGAACCTTAAAAGATGAAGTTCTAATAAGAGGGGTGGGTCTTCATACAGGCAGGGTTATTAATATGAGGCTTAAACCAGCACCCAGAGATACAGGTCTTTTATTTATAAGAACGGACAGGGGAAATGTGCAGATAAGGGCCGGCGTGGAGTTTGTGTCAGATACAACCTTTGCAACTAATCTGGCTTTTAACGGGGTGAAAGTTGGGACGGTTGAGCACCTTTTGGCAACGTTAGCAGGGCTTAACATAGATAATCTCTACATAGAGCTTGACGGGCCTGAGGTTCCAATAATGGATGGAAGCGCATTTTATTTAACCCGTAAAATACTTGAAAACGGTATGATAGCAAGGCAGGCTAAGACAGTTTCCTGTATAAGGATTTTAAAACCGATAGTGGTCTCGGAAGGGCCGAGCCAGATTGCAGTTATCCCTTATGAAGGCACAAGAATAACATGCAGCGTCAATTATAATCATCCTTTATTCAAAGGAGAACAGAAATTCAGCCTTGATATAACAGAGGCCAGCTTTATTAAGGAGATTGCTCCTGCGAGGACTTTTGGTTTTTTGAAGGATGTCAAAATGTTAAGGTCAAGGGGTCTGGCCAGGGGGGGGTCGCTGAATAATGCTATTGTAGTTGGTCAAAACGGTGTCATTAATAAAGGGGAACTCCGGTTCAAGAACGAATTTGTAAGACACAAAATTTTAGATATTCTTGGTGATATTTCATTATTAGGCTGGCCAATTTATGGACACATAATATCCAGGAGAGCAGGTCACTCCCAGAATATAAAACTCCTCAAGAAGCTTCATTCTTTTAGAGATTCATGGGAAATTATCTCAGACCCGCCTGAAGCAAAGTCAGCCCGGGAACTTAGTGTACATATATGATATTGGGTTTCAGAACTCAATAACCCATTTAATTACGAGGATGCTGCCTGAATGCCCCGCTCTGTGAGCGGGGATGAAAGGCAGCTATATAAATAAAAATAATTATTCCTTGCTCGGAAGCCCCGCCTTGTAGGCGGGGAGCTTCACTTTTCAATATAAATTTAGAAAATAAATTATCAGGAAAAGGTAATACTTGGCACAGGTTTCAAGCATCAAAAAAGGCTGTCTTTGTCCCGATGTTTCGGGACAAAGACAGCCAAACTGCGAAACACTCTAAAGCGTCTTATTTTTTCTTTTTCTTTTTCTTGGTTGCTTTCTTCTTCTTTGCAGCAGCTTTCTGCTTCTTTGGAGCTGCTTTCTTCTTCTTTGCAGCGGCTTTTTTCTTGGCGGCCATTCTTTTTCACCCCCTTTCTACTCCCAATAAATGGGAGCAAGTTTAGTTTATAACCTTCCCAGTAGTAAAATCTTTTTAGTATTCAAAAGTTTTTTTAGCCGGCGGTCTCCGGTTTTTTTTCTTGACTTGTATTCTGACTCACGCATTACCGTAAAGTGGATTTTTCTGCCGAATCTCTTTTCAACATCCATAAGATTTTTTCCAAGATGATTTGAATCACTTACTATAAACAAATCTATTGAGGGTACATTTGAATTCCCTGTATACGGGCCGTAGATAAAAGCCTTTTTTGCCTCTGAAGCCTTTAAAACTGATTTTAGAGCTCCGGGCAGGCCCAACGATTTGGTTATTAAACCTTTTAATTCAGGGAATAGTGAAGAATTTTTATTTACCTTAAAATATTTAAGATTACCTTCTTTTTCGCTTACAACAAGACCCATGTCTTCAAGCTTGTCCAGCTCTTTTTTCACCCCCGATGGATTTTTTATCACCAGCCTTGCAATTTCGCGCACGTAAAATTTTTCTTCGTGATTGTTAAAGAGCAACGATATAATATCAGCTCTTATTCCCGATGTAAAAAGTTTCTCTAACATATTCAACCTAATATATATATATATTATTTTTTTTTCTTTGTCAAGCAAAAAATATAAAAAAAGAACATAGAAATACTTTTTGTATACATTTAGACTGTTGTGTATAAGGATATTTTTGTTGAC
>JAZFSN010000033.1:0-3338 GCA_036446195.1 Thermodesulfovibrionia bacterium
CTTTTCTACCCTTGCTGTGTATGCCCTTTTCATATGTTCATAGACAATGTCAAAATCAACAGGTATCTCAGGGATCAGGATACAGTCAGCCTCAGCGCCGATACCACCCCTGAAGGCAGTATGACCTGCATATCTGCCAAAAGCCTCAATAACAATTATACGGTTGTGGCTCATGCCTGTTGTCTTTAATTCCCGTGCAAATATAGCTATCCTGTTAATTGCCGAGTCACCGCCCACACTGTATGTCTGCAGGTCAAGGTCCATGGTCTTTGGAGCGTGTACACATGCAATGCCCTGCCCGGCAAGGTCGACCATGACACTCCCGGTATCATCACCTCCACTTATCACAAGGCCGTCAATATTAAACTTTTTAAGCCCGTTTTTTATCCTCTTATACTTGTCAGGGTCATCTATCTTTTTTATCTTGACCCTCGAATGTCCTGCCTCAGATCCTGATACCTCTGCATCAATACGGCTGGCCCTGTCAGGGGTGAGGACTACCAATTCATCCATTTCAACAAGATTGTAAAGGCCTGCATAGCCGTTCGGGATTATAACCGTCTCTATACCCATTGATTGAGCCATCTGTGTAGTTCCCTTGATAACTGCATTGAGACCGCCGCAGTCTCCACCGCTTGTAATAATGCCTATTTTTTTAATGTCCATATCAATGTACCACCACCCTTAATCAATAATTTGTAAAATATACGTTGCCGGTTACACATTACCCGTTACTCATCACAATTCATAAGAGAATTCTTCAGAGTCTTCCTTTTGTTGACGGTATACCCTTTGTTTTTGGATGAATCTCAACTGCTGTTCTTAATGCCCTGCCAAACCCTTTAAAGATTGCCTCTATGATATGGTGCGGGTCTCGGCCGTATTGAAGGATTATGTGCAGGTTCATGCCCGCATGGTTTGTCAGCGCCCTGAAGAAATCCTCAAAAAGCGCTATCTCAAGACTTCTTATGAGTGTACTGCCTTTCGGGGGCTTGACCTTATATACTAAAAAAGGCCTTCCGCTGAGGTCTATTGCAACCTGTGAAAGGCATTCATCCATCGGTGTCATGGCCTCGCCGTACCGCCTTATCTGCAGTTTTTGACCAAGGGCTTTCTTGATTGATTCGCCAAGCACAATGCCCAGGTCTTCCATCAGGTGGTGATAATCAACATCAATATCTCCTTTTGCCTCTATGTTTATATCTATATGGCTATGTTTTGACATCAGGCTTAGCATATGGTCTAAAAAAGGGATTCCTGTACTTATCTGATATTTCCCTTTTCCGTCAAGGTTAAGGCTTACATTGATGCTGGTTTCTTTTGTCTTTCTTGCAACCGTTGCTTTTCTTGACATTTAATCAACCTCCTGGTATTTCAGACATTATATCAATTGTTTAAGGGTTTTGAGAAAAATTCTGTTTTCTTCAGGAGTCCCAACTGTTACCCTTAAACAGCTGTTAACTATTCTTTTCATATTTCTTACAAGCACTCCTCTTTTAAGAAGAGTTTTATATATTTTATCAGAGTTTTTTAATTTAAATAATATAAAATTTGCGTCAGATTGATATAATTTTATACTTTTCATTTTATTCATCTTGTTAAAGAGCCTTTCCCTTTCTATGATGATTGATGCTATATATCTCCGGAGCAGTTTTCTTTTTTTCAGCGCTTCAACAGCTATTGCTTGTGAAACAGAATTAAGGTTAAACGGAAGCCTTACCTTATTTACCTCTTTTATAATTTCAGAGTCAGCTATCATGAAACCAACCCTTAACCCTGCAAGTCCGATTTTGCTCAATGTCCTCAGGATAATAAGATTTTCATATTTCTTAAGTAATGGCACAAAACTCTTTTTATTGGAAAACGGCTGGTAAGCCTCGTCAATAACTACGAGGGATGAACTAAACTTGATTATCTTCAAAATCCTGTCAGATGAAAAAGAGTTTCCTGTGGGATTATTCGGCGAACTTAAAAAAATCAGCTTTGGTTTTGCTTTTTTTATCGTTTTATAAAATTCATCTGTGTTGATGTCAAATGTTTCATCAAGCGGGATTTCAATCTTTTTTTCACCAAGCGCCTGTGAGATAATCCCGTACATCGAAAACGTGGGGACCGGATAGAGCACCGGCCCTCCCAACGTGGTTATCAGATAATAAATGAGTTCATCTGAGCCGTTGCCATGCAGGATATTTTCCGGTTTGACTCTAAATTCTTTTGCAAGTAGTTTTTTTAGGGATTTTGCCTCCGGGTCAGGATAGCGGTTTAAATTCTTAAAATTTTTTTTGCTACTGACCCCCGACCCCTGAATCCTAAACCCTGAATATGGGCTTTCATTTGCGTCAAGCTTTATCCGGCAGGGGATTTCCTCTGCCTCGTATGCGAGAAGAGAGCGTATGTTCGGTTTTACGAGTTTTTTGATGTCCATTTTGAAGCGCTATTTACCTTTAAAGAGTATGAGTCCCTTAACTTTTTCATAATGTTTATAATTTCTTGTTGCAAATGGTAACTTCTTTGTAATTGCTGTTGCAGCAATAAGAACATCTTCTTTATCAAGTAACGGGTATAATTGCCTTAGGTCAGAATACTTAAATGCAATTGAATTGTTTATTCTGACTCGTCTGTATTTTTTCAGGGTATAAAGAATTGCTTCTTTTTCAGAAGTTTTGAGCCCTCCCTTAGAAAGTAATTCTTTTTCTGTAACAACAGAATAATAAACAATAAATAATTTATTTTCTAAAATATTAGCGAACTTTCCTGTATTAAAGTAATCAATAAGGATATCGGTGTCTACCAGAAGATTTATTTTTTCCATCTGAGTATTTCTTCAAGAAATATTTCATCGGTCTTATCCTTCGATTTCCTGCGCAATTCCCTGACATATTTAACGCTATTTTTTACATCGGTATGACCATAAGGGTTAATTTTTTCTCTTGTAAGTTCTTCAAGAAAGTTGACAGGGTACATTCCCCTGACTTTTGCTTCACGTATAACCGCTTCTTTTAATTTGGAATCAAAAGACAGAGTCCATTTCTCCTTCTTTAAGGCTGTCTTAGACATGTTTATCCTCCTTAATACGTATGATATACGTATTAATTAATAATGTCAAACATTAAAACTTCCTGTAGCAAGACGGTAGGAATCTTCGGATGTAATACAAGGAGAAATTATCGCAGTTGAACTTCGATAATTTAGAGGGGGAAAAGAATGTTTTTATAGCTAAAACTTACAGGTTGAAATGAAGTATAACGCCAAAATCAGCCCCCCTGCTTTCTTGCGAAAGCAAGAAGGGGGGCTGGATTGTGCAAAAATGTCAATAGTCCAGCCTGACCCCGAACTCC
>JAZFSN010000034.1:0-8969 GCA_036446195.1 Thermodesulfovibrionia bacterium
GCGATTGCAAGGCCCAGCCCTGTGCCTTTTTCTTTTGTCGTAAAGAACGGATAAAATATTTTTTCAATATCTTCCTCGTCGATTCCAACCCCGGTATCCCTGAACACCACCTCAAGGATATCATGTTTTTTTTCTGCTGAAATAATAACCTCCCCGCCCTCAGACACGGCATCCATGGCATTATTGCCAAGGTTCCAGAAGATCTGCCGCAATTGCCCGGAGTCTGCAATTGCAAGTAGTTCTCCGGAAAAATTTTCAGTTATTTTAACATTTGCCTTATCTGTTTTTGAACTGCGCAACAGTGTAATAACATCTCTTAAGGAACGAAGTAAATCAAAAGGACTTTTATTCAGACGCTGGGGTTTGGCATAAAATAAAAAGTCTGTTACAATGCCGTTAAGTCTGTCAACTTCAGAGAGCGCTATTCCCATGAGTTGGTCCGCATGCTGGTCCGTGACTTTTCCTTCACGCAGCATCTCTACGGAGGCCTTAAGAGATGCCAGAGGATTTCTGAGTTCATGCGCAATCAGCGCGGAAAGTTCCCCGATAAAGGCCAATCTTTCCTTTGTCTTTATTTCTGCTTCCATTGCTTTTAATTTTGTGAGGTCCTGGAAAATACCCATCATACCTATTTGCACACCCGAACTGTTTCTAAGCGTTGATAATCTTATTCCGACAGGTACAGTCTTGCCCTTATTATATATCTCACCGTCTGCTCTTTCACATTCGTCTTCCATATTTAATTTTTTGAGGAACGGGAATATGCTACGAGGCGTCTTCCCTATGGCATCGGTGTATGTGTAACCTGTTATCTTCTGTGCTGCGGTATTAAATGTAATTATTCTCGAGTTCAAATCGGCGGTAAAAATACCGCTTGGCATGCTCTCAATAATATCCCTGCTTATTGCCCTTAAATTATCTATATAAGTATCTTTCCTCTTGAGAGTCTGCGTTGCAACATGTAATCTTTCCGAGAGATATCCGCTTAAAAAGGCCATGAGATAAAATGCCACTGTGTGGGTGGAAATGTTGTACAGGGAATCTTTCGCACTATAGACATTTCCTGTTATGGTTGGCAATAGATAATAAAATTGGAACTCTACAAGAATTCCATAGAGTACTATGCTTAAACTCGCAGTATAATAACTTGCTCTGCGATTCAGCATAATACTGGCTGCAATAATACTGAGCAGGAAAGTAAATGAAAACCAGCTCTCAATACCGCCAGTAAGATAAACAAGAAACACCTCAGTAATAACATCAATTACAATCTGGACATAGGCAAACACGAATAAAGAAGATAGAGTCTTTATCCACTTTAATGTAAGAGCATAAATTATTGTCAGAATATAGAGTGAAATTATGAAATAAGAAAAAATAATTGGGGAAAGGATTCCGAGGCCGCCAATCTGGAAGAAATAAAAAGAACCAAGCAGGAGGGTAACTACTAATGCCCTCGTCAATATTAATACTCGTAATCTTCTTACTGCATCTTCAAGCATTCCTGTTGTTTGCAGGACACAGAGTTTATACTTCAGCGCATTAACTGAATAAACTGAGATTTAAGCTATGTCAAACCCGCAGACCATTGCGTTTCTTTCAAGAAACAGATATATGCTGAGTGTTCTGTATTCCGCAGCCTCACTTAATAAGTTCAATGAGCTTAAATATTGGCATGTACATTGCGATTACTATAAAACCAATAACACCACCAAGAAAGACGATGATAATCGGCTCAAGCATGGCGGTAAGATTAGCAACTGCAGCATCTACTTCATCATCGTAAAAATCGGCAATCTTACTAAGCATTGTGTCTAATGCGCCTGTTGATTCACCTACAGCAATCATCTGTGTAACCATGGGCGGAAATACCTTTGATTTACTTAATGGTTCGGCAATTGTTTTACCTTCGGCAACATCTTTCCTGACCTTCAAAACCTCTTCTTGTACTACCATGTTGCCGGCAGTCTTGGCTGTTATATCAAGCCCTTCAAGTATAGGAACACCACTGCTGATAAGGGTTCCAAGCGTCCTGGTAAATCTTGAAACAGCGACTTTCCTCAAAAGTATCCCGCAGACAGGAAGTCTCAATAATATCGTATCTATTATTTTTCTGCCTTTATAAGTCCTTCTAATCAGAACTATAAAAATTATAAAACAAATAATGCAGGCAATAACTAGTAATCCGCCGGGCCCGGAAAGAAAATTGCTTAAAGCAACAACTATCCTCGTAGGCAATGGCAGTACCCCACCAAGGGTTGAGAACATTTTTGCAAATGTAGGGATAACTTTGGCCAAAATAATCCAGATTACTATTATAGCCACTATTATAATGGCAGACGGATATATCATGGCACTCTTTATTTGCCTTTTGAGCTTCATTGTCTTTTCTATATACCCGGCAAGCCTGTTCAGAATTGTGTCAAGGATACCCCCTGATTCGCCAGCTGCCACCATATTCGCATAAAGATCATTAAATACCCTTGGATGCTTTTTTAAAGCATCAGCATAGGTAGAACCACCTTCAACATCTGCCCTGACGTCACCGATTACCTTTGCAAGTTTTTTATTTTCAGTCTGTTTTTCAAGGATTTCAAGTGCCTGTACAAGTGGCAGCCCGGCATCAATCATGGTTCCGAACTGTCTTGTAAAAACAACTATATCTTTATCTGTTACCCTGCCTCCAAATCCTGGAAGACTTAAGGCAGCTTTTGCCTTTTGAGTAATAACTGTGGGTATTATGTTTTTTTTTCTCAGGTAAGCAATGACCTCTTCCCGGGTATTTGCCGTTAGCTCACCTTTTTGGATAGTCCCTTTTGCTGTTTTTCCACTCCATTTAAATACTAATGGCATTTTTATCTCCTTGTTGTTTTTGTGGCGACCCGTTGCATCATATTGAGCATTTCGTCAGGTTCAGAAGACTTACCAAGTGCAATTTCATAGGAAATAAGACCCTTCATGTAAAGCTCAAATAGACTTTGATTCATGGTCTGCATGCCAAATTTTGCCTGGCCAGTCTGCATCATAGAGTACATCTGATGGATTTTATCCTCCCTGATAAGGTTTCTAATTGCAATATTAGGAATTAGAATCTCACATGCCAATACCCTGCCGTAGCCTGTTTTTTTGGGAAGAAGCTGTTGGGACATAATACCCTCTAAAACAAAGGAGAGCTGGACCCTTACCTGCTCCTGCTGATGGGGTGGAAAGACATCTATTATACGATTGACTGACTGGACAGCTGTGTTTGTGTGAAGAGTCGCGAGGGTAAGGTGGCCTGTCTCAGCGACTGTGAGCGCTGCCTGGATGGTCTCCAGATCCCTCATCTCTCCAATCAGGACAATATCAGGATCTTGCCTTAAGATACGCCTCAAAGCTGTATTAAATGATTCTGTATCAGCATGAACCTCCCTTTGATTTATAAGACATTTTTTATGTGAATGGAGGTATTCTATAGGGTCTTCTATTGTTATTATATGCTCGTAGCGCTCTTCATTAATCCTGTCAATCATTGTTGCCAGGGTTGTGGACTTGCCACAGCCTGTAGGACCAGTTACCAATATAAGCCCTCTTGGCTTATTAGTAAGCTCAACCACTATATCAGGAAGACCAAGTTCCTTGAATGACCTTATATTAAATGGAATAGTTCTGAAGGCTCCTGCCACTGCCCCTCTCTGCAAAAATATGTTTGCCCTGAATCTGCTCAAGCCTTTAACTCCGAAGGAAACATCAAGTTCTCTGTCTTCCTCAAAGCTGTGCTTCTGGGCATCAGTGAGAATACTGTAACAGAGGGATTTGGTTTCTGAAGATATGAGGTTGGTTTGGTCAAGAGTCATCAGTTTTCCGTCAATTCTCAGGCGCGGGGCTGTACCTGTACTGATATGGAGATCAGAAGCCCCCTTTTCAATCATTACTTTCAGTAACTCGTATAAAGTAGCCATTAACCGTTCACCTCTCAGTATATTTTACACTTTAAGTTTTAATTTTTCTCAGTACTTCGATTCGCAAAATATGGTAACATATTTTAAACATACGGTATCAGCAATTATGCTCACTCAGCACTAAGTCCTGAGCAAATAAGTTCATCATCAAACTTATAGGTCGAAGGGCTCAGTCTCCGAATGTTACCCTTAAAACCTCTTCGACGGTTGTAATTTTTTCCTTGATCTTTGCAAGACCGCTCATGCGTAACGTCCTCATCCCCAATCTCACAGCCGTCTTTTTTATCTCAGATGCTGACGCTCCCTCTAGAATTAACTCCTTAAGTTCGTCTCTCACGGGCATCACTTCATAAAGCGCTATTCTGCCCTTATACCCCGTGCCATTGCATGCCGAGCATCCTTTACCTTTAAGACATTTTATTCTCTTGGCCTCTTCCTCTGAAAAACCAATCTTAACAAGCGCCGGGATAGGAACTTTCTCCTCTTCCTTGCACTGCTGGCATATTTTCCTGCAGAGTCTCTGAGCAAGTATCAGCAGAACTGAAGCAGAGACAAGAAACGGTTCAATACCCATATTTAGCAGCCTCGATATTGTACTGGGGGCATCATTAGTATGAAGAGTGCTAAGAACAAGGTGGCCTGTAAGCGCAGCCTTAACCGCAATCTCTGCTGTCTCAAAATCCCTGATCTCACCAACCATTATTATGTCCGGATCCTGTCTCAAAAATGATCTGAGCGCAGCAGCAAAGGTAAGCCCTATTTCTTCCTTCATCTGAACCTGGTTTATACCCATAAGGTTGTATTCAACAGGGTCCTCACATGTCATAATGTTAACATCTACGGTATTTATGGTTGTAAGAGCAGAATAGAGTGATGTAGTTTTACCGCTTCCGGTTGGCCCTGTCACAAGAACCATGCCAAATGGCGAGCGTATTGCCTCTTCAAAATCCTGTAGCGCCTTTTGTTCAAACCCCAGCTTCGTGAGATCAAGCACCAAATTGCTTTTGTCCAGAATCCTCATAACGATTTTTTCACCAAAAAGAGTAGGTAATGTTGAGACACGCAGATCAACTTCCCTGCCTTTCATCTTCAGCTTAATTCTGCCATCCTGGGGCAGCCTTCTTTCCGCTATATCCAGTTCTGACATAATCTTAATCCTGGAGGATACTGCAGCCCTTAATTTCAGCGGTGGCTTCATAATATCATACAGCACACCATCTATCCTATAACGAATCCTGAAAATCTTCTCATAGGGTTCAATATGTATGTCACTTGATCCCCTTGTTATAGCTTCACTGAGTATAAGGTTTACAAGTTTTACAACAGGTGCATCTTCAACAGCTTGTTTTAATTCGCTTATGTCTATCTCTTCTTCTTCTTCGGTTTCCTGTATAAGATCCATGAAATCCCCATCCTGTTTTTTCATGCTGTCCATTACAGTCTGGAGAGAATCAGTTTCGCCGTAGTTTTCCACAATTGCATCTCTTATAGCGGTCTCTGCGGCAACAACCGGCTCTACATTGTAGCCAGTCATAAACTTGACATCATCTATTGCAAAAACATTGGACGGGTCAACCATTGCAATGGTAAGCGTTGCGCCTACTTTTGCAACGGGCAGTATTTGATATTTTTGCGCAACTTCCTGGGGTATAAATTTAGTGATAGAGGATTCAATCTTATAACTGGACAAACTTATGGCAGGAACACCGTATTGTTTACTTAAAAAAGTTACTAATTGCTCTTCCGTTAAAAAACCCAGTTTGACAAGGTTTGAGCCCAAACGGCCGCCCTCTTTCCTCTGTAACTCAACGCCCTTTTCTAATTGTTCTTCCTTTATTAAATTCTCTCTAATAAGTAACTGTCCTAATTTTACGGCCATATTTTAGAATTTAGCTAATATTTTGTTAAAAGTCAACAGTATATGCACTTTTTCCGCTGGTTAGAAAAGGGAAAATCATTAAATGAAAAAGTCGGGGAGTGCATAAAAAAAATGGATACAGGTTTTAAATTTAGGTTAAGTATTCTGTGAAAATCTTACTATAACCAGGCGGCCATAGAGGATGGTGAGGGGGGGGGTAAACTTCGCTATCGCTACGCTTACCTTTTTGGTTTTCGATAATTAATCCCCAAATAATTAGTCATAGCTTTAGCGAAGACTAATGGTGCGAGAGGGGGGAATTGAACCCCCATGGTTTTATCCACTGGATCCTAAGTCCAGCGCGTCTGCCAGTTCCGCCACTCTCGCATATGATTTAACCATGTAAAATCGTTCAGCGCGCGCCTGCCTGCCGGCAGGCAGGTCTGCCAATTTCGCCACTCGCCCATATATTACAATGTGAAGCTCCCTGACCAGAGGTCGGAGCTTCCATGTAAGGAAAATATATTATTAAATAGCTGGCTTTCATCTCCAACTATCAGACTCGTCTCTACCTCGGCGGATTCGCTAAGGTGAAAGATTCGCCAAGGCGAAAAAGTCGGAGCTTTCAGAGAGCATTCATGTAAAATATTCGGGACATGTCTGCCAGTTCCACCACTCTCGCATGTTTAATTTTAAAGCATTATTAATCATTTTACCTAAAATAGACCGTTAACTCTAACTATCCCTTCCATAAATCCTTGTCATTTCCGAAAGCCTTTTTATCAGTGCAGGTGATAATTGTTCCGTCATCAGCCTCCATCTCCAGTTCCCACTGGAACTTGCGGGCAGATTCATTCTCGTTTTTTCACCGAGGCCAAGAATATCCTGCATCGGGATTATAACTGTATCCGCAACAGAAATCATTGCAAGTCTTATAAGTTCCCAGTGAATATTTTTCGCTGAAACCTTTCGTCCTACATATTCGGAAACCCTTTTCCTGTCTTTAGCCCCTAATTCCTTTTTGAACCACCCTTTAATCGTATTATTATCATGTGTCCCCGTATATACCACACAGTTTTTTATGTGATTATGGGGTGCATATGGATGGGTTGGAAGGTTTTCTCCAAAGGCAAAAAGGAGCACCTTCATGCCGGGAAATCCAAAGATATTCATAATCTCTCTTACATCCGGGGTAATAACCCCAAGGTCTTCAGCAATAACGGGGATGCAAGGGAAATGTTTTAAAAGAGTGCTGAAGAAATCTTTACCGGGCGCCTTTACCCACTTTCCGTTTATTGCTGTTTTCTCATTTACCTGAACCTTCCAGTAACCAACAAATCCCATAAAATGGTCGAGTCTGAAAATATGGAAAAGTTTCAGGTTGTGCTCTATGCGTTTTATCCACCATGAGTACCTGTTTTCCTTAAGAACATCCCAGTTATAAACAGGGTGTCCCCACAACTGGCCTTTAGGGCTGAAATAATCAGGCGGCACCCCGGCAACAAAGGCAGGTTTTTTTTCTTTATCTAAATTGAACATTTCGGGATTTGCCCATGTGTCAGAGCTGTCATAATTTACATAGATAGGGATATCACCTATTATTTGTATATTTCTGCTTTCACAGTAATTTCTCAGTAAATACCACTGACTAAAAAATATATACTGACGAAACTTCTCCTCTAATATTATTTCATCAAATCGTTTTTTCCATTCTTTTATCGAATTATCTGACCTGTTCCTCAAATCCTCCTGCCACCTGCTCCAGTCAACCATTTTAAAGTGTTTCTTGAGAGAGATAAATAAGCTGTAATCATCAAGCCAGTAAAAATTTTCACCGCAAAATTCCTCAAATTCCTTATTTTTTATTAATTTCTCTTTATTTTTTGCATATGCTATCTTCAGAATTTTATCTTTGTATACGGTAACGGTTTTATAATTTACCTTGCGTTTGGGAAACCTGGGATGTTTTTTAATGTCAGATGATTCAAGAAAGCCGTCTTTGACCATTAACTCAGGGCTTATAAGGATAGTATTACCTGCAAAAGCTGAAAAACTGCTATAAGGAGAGTTTCCATAGACAGTTCCTGTTGGATTAAGGGGAAGCATCTGCCAGTAACTCTGATTCGTCACCTTGAGAAAATCAGCAAACCTGTAAGCCTCAGGGCCGAGATCCCCTATTCCATAGGATGACGGAAGGGATGTTATATGAAGAAGTATCCCGCTGCTTCTCTTTATTATATTTCCCCCTTTTATTTAGCCACAGACTTTTTCGTCTCAGTCTACAACTCGTAGAGCGAACCCCGACAGGTCGGGACACTACTAAAATATTCTTGTTGTAATCGTCACAGATTCACACAGATTTTCAGCTGAATAGTTATTAAACCTTATCCGGGCCCCATACAGCAAAATAAGCACCTTCATATCCACCAATGGTCATAAGGTGAGAGCCAAGTTTATCGTAAACCTTAAGTGACGTCCTTCCTTGAACAGGTATATGTCATGTTCTGTAAAAAGGCTCACATTGTGTTTTGCAATTTTAAGTTTTATTTTGTAGTCCTCCCGATAATATTACATATTCAAAAAATGTGTTTTCCTGTAAATTCTTCTTTTTGAACTTACTGTATCAAAGAAAGATTTATAAGTATATTAAAAAATACGTAACTACTCAGGTATTTAGGCTGAAGACTGAAGTATAAAAATGGTGTTATTTCTAATAGCCTTCTGCCTTCCCCCTTCCTTGTTTCCACAAGGAAACACGGGGGACCTTTAGTCTATCCACCTGAGTAGTTACAAAAATATTTTATAAGTGCAAAGATTTTATAACAGGTATAGTCAGCAGAGATAAAAGTTGTAAATTCTGTATCATAAAACTGGAAAGATATCTAAATCCCTTTTTCAAGCTGCATATGGAAACACATCATGTTTCCTTTGATTGGCGCAAAGGCAGAGGCTTTCTTTCTAATGACGTAACGTTGTAAAATGTCTTAAAATTTCAACTATCAATTTTTCAACTGGAGGAGTCTTGGAGCTATACAATCTAACTATCAGTCAAGCACTTAAGGCTATTTTAAAGGGTGAAATAAGCCCGCTGGAACTCACAAATGCCATATTTACCAGGATAGAGGCTGTCGAAGATAAAGTGAGGGCCTATGTTACCCTTACTAAAGATG
>JAZFSN010000035.1:0-13923 GCA_036446195.1 Thermodesulfovibrionia bacterium
AGATTCTCCTTAAAGTATTCCTGAGGTAAGGGTTTGCCCGGGGGGCAGGGTAGTGCCCCGGCATTGACACCATGGTGTTTAAGCCCGCGAATAGTGGTTGTAATAACCGAGACATTAGGAATGTTTCCGGAGTATCTGCACTTTACATTCCAGAATTTCTCAAAACCTATATCAGCGCCAAACCCCGATTCAGTAATATGATAATCTGCCAGCTTAAGACTAATTTTGTCAGCAACAATGGATGACTGCCCAACTGCTATATTGGCAAAAGGCCCGGCGTGTACCAAACAGGGTTGTCCTTCTAATGATTGCATCAAATTAGGGTTAATAGCCTCGCGCATCCATGCACACATGGCCCCTGCAACCTCGAGGTCTTCTGTGGTAACGGGGTTTCCCTTCTTATCATAAGCCACGATTATTTCACCGATTCGCTTTCTGAAATCAGCAAGGTCGCTGAAAATGGAGAGTATAGCCATAACTTCAGATGAAACAGCAATGCTGAATTTTGACGGCATCATAAATCCATCCATTTTTCCACCTATGCCGATGATGATGTTTCGGAGAGCCTGTGCACAGTAGTCAATAATCCAGCCCATCTCTACATTATTGGGATTTATGTTAAGTCGTTTAAGTTTCCTTTTTGCAAGCTGTTCATCATCATAATTGAATTCGTGCTGCATTCTTGCTGTCAGGGCTACCATGGCAAGATTATGTGAATTCATAACAGCATTAATGTCCCCGGTAAGCCCGAGTGAAAATTCAGTAAGAGGGATGCACTGGGAAAGTCCACCGCCGGCTGCCGATCCCTTGATATTCATTGTAGGCCCTCCGGAAGGCTGTCTTATGCACGCCGTAACGCTTTTTTTGCGTTTCCCGATTCCCTGAAGAAGACCCATTGTTGTAGTGGACTTGCCCTCACCTAATGGTGTTGGTGTAATAGCGGTCACCTCGATAAATTTTCCGTCAGGTTTATCCTTCAGCCGTTCCAGAACCTTTGCATAATCAATCTTTGCAATATAATGACCATGCGGAATGAGTTCCTCTTTCTGAATGCCAAGTTCCTCAGCAAGCTGAAACGTGGTCTTCATGCTGGATTCTGCGGCCGCAGCTATTTTCCAGTCTGCGTGTTTTGTCGGATCAAGCGGCATTTTTAAATTCCTCCCTTAAATATTTATTAGTTTAAATCATTCAAGATGTTTAAAGCCATTAGATTGATTGCTTAAATTTAAATTTAAATTGTAGTTGCTTTATATTATTTGCAAGCTAATGATGTTTATAAAACAAGGAAGTTTAAAACAATAGCATAGAGTAAACTTCAGTGTCAAACTTAATGCCCTTATTATAAATATTTTAAATAATAACCGTTGGAAAAGAATCTTTTGAAACATCAATGCCAACATAAAAAAATATATATACGACCACGTCTTTGTCTTTAAGAGCTTTTTAGATTGGCAGACTTCTCATTTCTCACTTCTTTATACTTACCGCACAGGATTTGTATTCAGGTGTGCCTGCAATCGGATCCCTGTACTCTGATGTCAGGATGTTGGAAAGTGTATTCGCGAAATGGAATGTCAGGAAAACATTCCCCTTCTGTGAGCGTTTAGTTACCTTTGCCCTGACCTTGATCGTACCCCTTCTTGAAGAGGCTTTTACCATATCACCGCTCTTGATCTTCAGTCTTTTTGCGTCCTCAGGACTTATCTCAATCAGTTCTTCAGGAACAAGTTCCATAATGCCCGGCACCCTGCGTGTCATTGAGCCGTTGTTATAATGTTCGCGAATTCTTCCGGTAATAAGCACTAATGGATATTTCTTATCAGGGACTTCACCTGAACCCTTATGGTCAAGAGACATGAACTGGGCAAGACCGTTCGGCCTTGAAAAGAGGTCAGTATACATAGTAGTCGTACCAGGATGGTCTTTGGTCGGACAGGGCCACTGGAGACTCTCCTTCTCAAGGCGTTCATAGCTTATTCCTCCATATTGAGTGGTGAGGCTTGCTATCTCATCCATTATCTCAGAAGGATGATTATAGCTCTGCTTATAGCCCATCTTTGTTGCAAGTTCAGAGATAACCTGCCACTCTGCTTTTCCTGCAAGGGGCTCTATTGCTTTTCTTATACGCTGAACTCTGCGTTCGCCGTTTGTAAATGTCCCGTCCTTCTCTGCAAAGCTTGCACCGGGGAGTATCACGTCTGCATATTTTGTTGTCTCTGTATGGAATATATCCTGCACAACGAGGAATTCAACCTTTTTAAGGGCTTTCTGCACATGCTTAAGGTCCGGGTCGGTCTGGGCCGGGTCTTCACCCAGTATAAACAGCCCCTTGAACTTTCCAGTCTTGCATTCATCAAGCATCTCAACAGACTTGAGTCCGATTTTTTCGGGAACAGGAACTCCCCATGCCTTTTCAAACTTCTCGCGCACCTCGGGATCAGTCACTGACTGGTATCCTGGGAGTGTAGAGGGCAGCGGCCCCAGGTCTGATGCACCCTGCACATTATTCTGTCCCCTGAGAGCCATAATACCTGTTGACGGTCTTCCCAGATGACCGCATAAAAGGGCAAGGTTGGACATCGCCATTGCGTTTTCAGTGCCGGTCTGGTGTTGAGTGACTCCAAGACCATAGACTATCATCGCCTTGCCGGCATGTGAATAAAGGCGGGCAGCCTCAATAATCTTTTCCTTTGAAACTCCTGTAAGCTTTTCGACCTTCTTAAGATCATACTCTGCTGCCTTCTTTTTGAATTCCTTAAAGCCTTCTGTCCTTTTATTAATAAAATCTTTGTTCTCCCAACCCTTTTTCAGTATTACATTTGCAAGACCGTTCATGAGGGCTATGTTGCTTCCCGGTTTGAGGTTAAGCCAGACATCAGCCCGCTTTGCCATCCATGTGAGTCTCGGATCACCTACGATCAGTTTTGCGCCGTTACGAAGCGCCTTCTTCAGATAGAACGAGACTATCGGATGTGCTTCTGTAGGGTTTGATCCAAAAAGAAAGAGAGTGTCAATATCCGGCATTTGAGCCAGTGAATTGGTAGCAGCGCCTGCTCCAAGGCTTGTGGCCAGACCGGCCACAGTAGGAGCGTGTCAGACACGTGCACAGTTATCCACATTGTTGGTCCTGAAGACTGTGCGCACGAATTTTGCCAGGAGAAAATTCTCTTCATTTGTGCAGCGTGATGACGAGAAGGCGCCTACCGTATCATTGCCGTATTTTTTCATAAGCGCTTTAAATTTATTAGCTGTCAGCTCAAGCGCCTCATCCCAGCTTGCTTCACGGAACCTATTACCCTCCCTGATAAGGGGGGTCGTTATCCGTTCATCACTATGAATAAAGTCATAACCATACCGTCCCTTTATACAAAGGTTCCCATGATTGACAGGTGCATCATACGCCGATGTTACTTTGACAACCTTATTATCTTTTACATTCAGGTCGAAATTGCAGCCTGTCCCGCAGTAGGAGCATGTTGTCCTGACCTTCTTCATCTCATAGGAGCGGCCCTTGCCTCTAACTTTCTTGTCTGTAAGGGCTCCAACAGGACAGGTGGACACACATTGACCGCAGAACTCACAGTTCTCAAGAGAACGGGGCTTGCCAAAGGCGGTGTCAGGCATTGAGTTAAAACCCCTTCCTGTGAGGTCTATTGTGCCTGCCATGACGACTTCATTGCATATCCTCACGCACCTTCCGCATAAAATACACTTGTTGGGTTCATATGTAATAAACGGCTTGTCATCCTTTATCGGGAGATCCCATTTCTCGCCTGCGTAACGTACTCCGTCTACGTCATACCTGTAAGAAAGGTCCTGCAGTGCGCAGTCTCCTGTTTTTTCGCACCTCATGCAGTCATTTGGATGGTTGGATAAAAGCAGGGATATCAGGTTTTTTCTTATCCTGTTGATTGTTTTGTTCTCTGTAATGATTTTCATCCTATCGGCTACTGGAGTTGTGCAGGCCGGTAGAGGTCTGGGAACCCCTTTGACCTCAACAATACAGAGACGGCATCCTCCATATGGTTCAAGCCGCTCATCATTGCAGAGAGTCGGTATCTCAACACCAATCCTCTTTGCAGCAGAAAGGATGGTTTCATCCTTCTCGCACGTGGTCTTTATCCCGTTTATCGTTATCTTTATCCTGTCAGACAAAATAACCTCCTGAATATTATAGTGTGCTATCTCATAAATAACTTAACGTTATCGTCATTCCTGCGCCTACCTGCGGTAGGCAGGGAAGCAGGAATCCAGTCTTTAAAGGTAATAGTTTCCTGTTTACATAGGAACGACGTCTGGATTCCCGTTTTCACGGGAATGACGTCCTTAATGGTACTGTACAAAACTGTTAGCGACAGCACACCGGTTAGCATCTCTGTAATCATTTTCATTCCCAAACATGATGTTATCGTAAAAAGTTCTAAAAAGCACTTTTCTGTCATTCCCGTGAAAACGGGAATCCAGTTCCTTATAGTCCCCTGCTTTTGCAGGGGCGGTGTCTGGATGCCCAAATACAGACCCCCGATCGGTGTCGAGGGCAGGCTTCGGGCATGACAAAAACAAATAATGCCATCTATAAACAGACTCTATATAATTGTCCCAAAAGAACAGGCATCAAAACATTCACCGCATTTGACACATTTTGACTTATCAATCACTGCGGGTTTCTTCTTCTCCCATGTGATTGCACCTGAAGGACAGACCCTCATACAGTTACCGCACATCTTGCACTCTTCAGTTACGAAGTACTGTCTTAAGGCCTTACATACTGAAGCCGGACAACGTCCTTCATTTATGTGCGCCTCATACTCATCCCTGAAGAACCTGATTGTTGAGAGCACCGGATTAGGGGCTGACTGTCCAAGTCCGCAGAGGGATGACAGTTTTATATCGGTCCCAAGCTCGATAAGCAGTTCAATATCGCCTTTTTTGCCTCTGCCCTCTGTTATCCTCACTAAAATCTCAAGCATTCTTTTTGTGCCTATCCTGCATGGAACACACTTGCCGCATGACTCGCTTTGAGTGAATGAGAGGAAGAATTTCGACATATCCACCATACAGGTCACATCATCCATAACAACCATGCCGCCTGAGCCCATCATAGAGCCTATGTTTATCAGTGACTCGTAATCTACAGGCATATCAATATGTGAAGCAGGAATGCAGCCGCCTGAAGGCCCGCCGGTCTGGACGGCCTTGAGCTTCCTCTGCTTCTTTTCCATCCCCCCGCCAATGTCGTAGATGATCTCCCTGAGCGGTATTCCCATGGGTACTTCTATGAGGCCTGAGTTCCTGATATTCCCTGTGAGCGCGAAGACCTTTGTCCCTTTGCTCTTTTCTGTGCCAATTGATGAAAACCACATGGCGCCGCGTGTGATTATTGCAGGAAGGGTTGCCAGTGTCTCTACATTATTAATTATAGTGGGCTTACCCCAAAGGCCTTTGTTTGCCGGAAATGGTGGCTTTGAGCGGGGCATTCCACGCTTTCCCTCCAGAGAGGCGATAAGCGCGGTCTCTTCACCGCAGATGAATGCGCCTGCTCCTTCATTGATGCGTATATTGAAATCGAACTTACTCTTGAAGATATTTTTCCCGAGGTATCCCTTCTTTGTCGCTTCCTTTATAGCAATCTTTAATCTTTCTACCGCAAGAGGATATTCAGCACGAATATATATGTAGCCATGGTTTGCTCCAATGGCGTATCCGCCAATGATCATCCCCTCTAATACGGCATGCGGGTTGCCCTCGATGATCGAGCGGTCCATGAAGGCGCCGGGATCGCCTTCATCAGCATTACAGATAATGTATTTAGTCTTCTCTTTGTTTTTGCTGCAGAGCTCCCACTTAAGACCTGTAGGGAAACCTGCGCCGCCCCTTCCTCTGAGGCCTGACTTTTTGACATTATCAATAACAGTAACAGGGTTCAGTGACAATGCCTTCTTAGCCCCCTTGTATCCACCGATCTCAATATAGGCATTGATATCCTCAGGGTCGATATGTCCGCACTGCTTAAGAAGTATCTTAGTCTGTTTATCATGAAATGCGTGATAATCCGGGCCTACCAGCCACTCCTCAACCGGCTTGCCGTTTATGATGTGTTCTTCAACTATACGACTTACCATATCGGCAGTTATAAGCTGGTATGTTGATGTACCGCCGTTAACTATCAGATCAACAAGTACGTCCTTTGCACAAAAGCCGCGGCATCCTGTCTTGTTGACGCATTTTTTTTCGACATTGGCTTTCAGCCCTTTGGCCTTCAACTCTTTGGTAAATGTATCTATGACTTCCTGGCTGCCTGCAGCCAATCCGCCTGTGCCGACGCAGACCCTAATAGTGAAATCCTTCAATCTCCGCCTCTCTGTCGCTGCCTTTTTTTTACTGAGTGTCTTTGTCGTCATGAAATTTCTTTAGTATTCCGGCTACCTTTTCAGGGGCAACCTTCCCATAAACTTTTTTATTTACTATGAGCACCGGTGCAATACTGCATGCCCCTACACATGCGACTCTTTCAAGAGTAAATTTTCCATCTTTTGTTGTGTCTTCTCCCTCCGGGATGTTTAGGTCCTGTTTCAGTCTGTTTATAAAACGCTCTGAACCCTTTACATAACATGCTGTACCACAGCAGGCAGTAATCAGATTCTCACCGCGCGGCTTCAGATGAAACTGCGAATAAAATGTAATAACGCCGAAAAAACTGCTTTCAGGCACATTAAGCCTTTCGGAAAACCAGGCTACAGCCTCCTCGGGTACGTAACCGAATACCTCCTGTATTTCCTGGAGAAGAGAGATTATATTACCTTCCTCTGCAGTGTATTTTTTCAAAATTGCATTTAAGTTTTTTTCTACTTTTTGAGATACTTCCGACATTCAGCCTCTCCGCATGCTTGTAAGATATTAGATTTCAGGAATTGAAGTTTTATGTGCTAATATTATATTTATAATATATCAAAATAAAATTACAGAGGACTCTAAGAATTTAAACTGCAGGTTGAAAAATTATTTTCATCTTGTCCATGTACTCTATTTTATGAATGTTGTACTTTATTAAGGCTTGGGTCAGTAATTTTCCACAAAATATATCATCTTTACTGCAGTCACGGAAAAGACTATTTAACAGTATCATATACAAGACTCCAGTGTCAATTAACAATAAAAATATAAGGATATTTTATAGACGTATTTTTTATAGTACTAACTTTCAGGTAAAATTATTTATTCCATGAAAGCAATAAATATAAAGTGGTATCAGAAAGACATCGAAGAAACACTTAAATTTTTAAAATCATCTTCCAGCGGGCTTACCACTCAGGAAGCTGTTAAAAGACTTCACGAATACGGGCTGAATGAGTTAAAAGAGACTAAAAAGAGAACACTTTTCATGATGTTCCTTGACCAGTTCAAGGACTTTATGATTATGGTGCTAATAGCCGCTGCCCTTGTCTCGGGCATTATTGGTGAACTGATAGATACCCTCGCAATAGCTGTAATCGTAATCCTGAATGCAATTATAGGTTTCGTACAGGAATACCGCGCTGAGAAGGCAATTAGGGCGTTGAAGAAAATGGCAGCCCCTTATGCAGTAACCCTCAGAGACGCAAAGCCCGCACATGTTCCTGCTTCTGAACTTGTACCCGGTGATATTGTTTTACTCGAAGCAGGCAGAATAGTTCCAGCTGATTTAAGGCTTTTGGAAGCAGCCCGTTTAAAGATTGAAGAAGCGGCACTTACAGGGGAATCCGTTCCTGTAGAGAAAAGCATTGATACTTTACAGGGTAAATCAATACCGCTTGGAGACAGAAAAAATATGACTTATAAGGGAACAACTGTTTCATATGGACGCGGTGCAGGTATTGTAGTTTCAACAGGAATGAGCACAGAACTGGGAAGGATTGCCTCTCTGCTGCAGGACGAGGAAGAGGGTAAAACACCTCTCCAAAAAAGACTCAAAAGATTCGGACTGCGACTGGGTATTGCGATTCTTGCCATATGTTCTATCGTCTTCATCACGGGACTTTTACGGGGGGAACCTCCTCTTTTAATGTTGCTTACCGCTATAAGCCTTGCAGTTGCAGCCATACCCGAGGCACTGCCTGCTGTTGTGACAATATCCCTTGCCCTCGGTGCAAAAAAATTAGTCAAACAGAATTGCCTCATAAGAAAACTTCAGGCTGTAGAAACTCTGGGTTCTGTTACCTATATATGTTCAGATAAAACCGGTACTCTTACACTAAATAAAATGACGGTGGAAGAAATATATATTGACGGGCAATTAATGAAAAGTTCAGAGTTGAAAGTTAAGAGTTTAGAGGACAAAAAACTCATCACCCATCATCCATCACTCATCACTCTTTTCAGGGCCATGGCTCTCACGAATGATGCCATATTAGACAAAGACCGCAATGTAATGGGTGACTCCACCGAAGTTGCACTTTTTGAGGCTGCCGATGAAAATGGATTTAATAAACAGGTTCTTGAAAAACAGTTCCAGAGAATAGCCGAGATACCTTTTGACTCCGGCAGAAAGCGTATGACCACTTTTCATAAGACCGCTGAAGGTAAAGTAGTCTCTTTTACAAAGGGTGCTTTTGAAACAATCATAGATAACTCTGCCAGTATCCAGTCTCAAGGCGGAGAAATTATTGAAATAGACGAGATTACCCGTAAGGATTTTACCAAAGTCAATGAAAGCATGGCAGATAGTGGGTTGAGGACACTTGCTATTGCTATGAGGCTGTGGGACAGACTACCTGATGAAATAACACCTGATACAGTTGAGAAAGCCCTTGTTTTACTTGGTATTGTTGGACTGATGGACCCCCCAAGAGAGGAAGCAAAAGAGGCTATCAGCCTTTGTAAAACAGCCGGGATTAAGCCGGTCATGATTACCGGAGATCACCCCCTGACCGCTAAAACAATAGCGAGTAAACTCGGAATCCTTGACCGGGATGAATTACATAATAACAATGATTATGAAGTAATCACCGGTCAGGACATTGAAAAGTTATCACAGGAAGACTTTGAGGCCAGGGTGGAAAAAATAAGGGTCTATGCGAGGGTTGCCCCCGAGCAAAAGATAAAGATTGTAAAGGCATTGCAGGATAAAGGGGAATTTGTTGCAATGACTGGAGACGGAGTCAATGATGCTCCGGCACTGAAAAGGGCTGATATTGGAATAGCCATGGGAATTACCGGTACAGATGTATCAAAAGAAGCGTCTCATATGATACTTCTTGATGATAACTTTGCGACTATTGTAAAGGCGGTGAAAGAAGGACGACGTATCTTTGACAACATCAGAAAATTTATCAGATACACTATGACAAGCAACTCCGGCGAGGTATGGACTATCTTTCTTGCTCCTTTTCTTGGACTCCCGATCCCGCTACTCCCTATTCATATCTTATGGATAAACCTTGTAACAGATGGATTGCCGGGCATTGCATATGCAATGGAGCCGGCTGAAAAGGATATTATGAACAGACCCCCCCGCCATCCAAAAGAGAATATTTTTGCCGGCATGTGGATTCAGATACTGTGGATAGGTCTCTTAATGGGGGCAATTTCAATATTTACTCAGGCATGGGCTATTGACAGCGGACGTGAGCAGGCAAGCTGGCAGACAATGGTATTTACTGTTTTATGTCTAAGCCAGATAGGCAATGCACTTGCTCTTCGCTCGGAGCGAGTGTCTTTGTTCAAGCAGGGTATCTTTACCAATATGGCCATGTTTTCGGCTGTATTGCTTACATTTGCCCTACAGATGGCAACCATATATGTTCCTTTTTTAAACCCTGTATTTAAAACCACTCCCCTTTCTCCCGGTGAACTATTAATTGTTCTATTACTTTCATCAGTCGTGTTCTTTGCAGTGGAAATAGAGAAATGGTTGAGAAAAAAGCAAACTATGGGAAAATAGTTGTATCAGTACTAACGTTTAAAATTAATGCTTTTTATATGTTTTTTGAATTTCAGGAGGATAGGAGGATAAAAATATAATGCAGGTTGATGTCTTATTCCCTATAAACTCAGAGGCTTTTACTTATCTTGTTCCCAAAGATACTGAACCAAAAATTAAAATTGGATCCCGTGTGCTTGCTCCTATCAAAAACAAGGATAAAATGGGCATAATTGTTGGTTTTAATGACTCTAAATTTTTTAATAAACAAATAAGCCTGAAAACAATAAAAACACTCATAGATGAAGAACCTCTGATTCCTGAAAATTTACTAAAACTGATTAAATGGGTTGGACAATATTATATTTCAACTTCAGGTTTAGCCTTGAAAAATGCCATCCCGTCAGCCATGTTTACCGGTAAAAAGCCGGGAAAGCCCAGGATTATTCCTGATGCAGACATAAAAAAACCAAAGAACTTCAATCTTACTTTAGAACAGAGTAAGGCGCTCAGTGAAATTAACAGAGCACACAGAGGGGTTTTCCTTCTTCACGGTATCACGGGCAGTGGAAAGACCGAGGTCTATATCCAGGCAATCAAATCACTTCCAGATGATAGAGAGGCGATCGTGCTAGTCCCGGAGATTGCTATTACTGCCCAGATGACTGACAGATTCCGCAGCAGCTTCGGAGATAAAGTTGTCTTCTTTCACAGCGGGATATCAGCGGGGGAAAAAACAATACATTGGCTAAAAATGAGAAATGGTGAAGTAAGGGTTGTACTTGGTGTCAGAAACGCAGTTTTTGCGCCTTTTAAGAAACTTGGACTTATTGTTATAGATGAAGAGCAGGAGGCATCATATAAACAATTTGAGGGCTTGAAATACAGTGCCAGAGATGTTGCACTTGCAAGGACAAAGCTTGAAAATATAAAAATAATCCTCGGCTCTGCCACACCTTCACTTGAGACATTTTATAATGCAAGGAACGGAATGTTTAAATATCTTGAACTTAAACACAGGGTGGAACAAAAAACTCTTCCAGCCGTTGAAATCATAGACATGACTGCAGAAGGCAAAAAAACATTGTCATTTTCAAATAAGCTCTTAAATGCCCTGAAGGAAAACACATTGAGCGGGCACCAGTCCCTGATAATGCTTAACAGGAGGGGATATTCTCCTTTTCTCATGTGTACCGACTGCGGCTACACACACAAGTGCCCCGCCTGCAGTATTACTCTTACGTATCACAAGGACACGAAAACATTAAATTGTCATCACTGCGGTTCATACCTTAGACCGCAGAATTTATGTCCAAATTGTAAAGGAACCAAAGTAAAATATATTGGAGCGGGAACCCAGAAAATTGAAGAGGAACTCCGCACACTGATACCCGAACTTTCCCTGAAGAGAATGGACAGGGACACAACCAGGAAAAAGCTCTCCCACTACAGGATAGTAAAGGACATGGAGGAGAAAAAAATAGATATTCTCCTGGGCACCCAGATGGTTGCCAAGGGACATGATTTCCCGGATGTGACACTTTCAGCCATTGTCTCGGCAGATGTTGCTTTGAACCTGCCTGATTTCAGGTCTGCAGAAAGGGCTTTTCAACTCTTTACCCAGCTTGCAGGAAGGGCTGGCAGGGGTGATACGCCGGGCAAGGCTTACATTCAAACTTATGAGCCAGATCATTATGTCTTTGATTATGTGCGGAATCATGATTATAAAGGGTTCTTCAAGAAAGAAATAGGCTTGAGAAAAGACCTGTCATACCCGCCTTTTAGCAGATTGGTAAGGGTTGTTCTGAGTTACAGGAATAAAGATGTTGCAAAAAAAACCATTAAAAAAATCTCGGAGCGGATTAAAATGTCAAAGATTTATGATGTGGAAATTCTCGGTCCTGCTCCCGCACCTGTTGAAAAAATCAGGAATCTCTGGAGGTGGCATTTCATTTTAAAAGGAAAAAATGCAAAGGTGCTCAGGCATGCTACTGTGGACATTTTAAAATCAATAAAAGATATTAAGAGTGTAAAAATTGATGTTGATGTTGACGCTATAAACATGCTGTGAAAAAAATTGACAGCCTCTTAATTTTCAGCACCCAGGATTTGTTTTATCCCTTCTATATCCTTTTTCACCTGTGCAGCGAGATCCTTGACATTTGAAAACTTTATTTCATCTCTGATTCTTTTGATAAAGTTAACCCTGAGTGTCTTGCCTAAAAGTTCACCGTCGAATCTCAATATGTGAACTTCAAAGCTGAATTTTTTGTCCTCAAAAGTCGGATTGCAACCTATGTTTACAGCGCCCCCATAAATTTTTCCCTCAAATTCAGCTGTAGCTGCATAAACTCCATATTTCGGAAGAAGTTCATTGGAAGTTGCGATATTAGCTGTCGGGATATTTAATAGGTTCTTCCCCCTTTTAGCACCCCTTATAACCACGCCTTCAACTGAATAATTCCTTCCCAGAAACACCGACGCCTCTTCAACCCTGCCTTTTGCAATAAGTGTTCTTATCCTTGAACTGCTCGGCACCGCACCGTCTATTTTAATTTCCGGTATTATTGAAGCCTTAAATCCGTATTTTTTCCCGAGCTCTTTTAAAAGCACCGGTGAACCTCGCCTGCCTTTACCAAAAAAATAGTTCGAACCGACAAAAACCTCTTTTACTCTGATAGTGTTTAAAAGAACATTTTTTACAAAATCCTCTGCCTTCATGTTGGCAAACTCCCGGGTAAAATTTGCGCAGATAAGGACATCAATGCCAAAATTGCTTATGAGACTCGTCTTTTCTTTAAAGGTTGTAAGTAGTTTTGGTGCCCTTTCAGGCGCTATTATTCTCAGGGGATGCGGCTCAAACGTAAAAACGATTGAAGTGCCGTTATTTTTTCTGGCACTTTCTGTAAGCATCCGGAAAATAGTCTGGTGGCCAAGATGTATACCGTCAAAATTTCCGATTGCAAGAACAGGGTAGGAAAACCTTTCAGTTACATTTTCAATTCCATCAATTAGTTTCATCATTATAAACTAAGTATTTACCCCGTTAGAGAAAGCTACCGATGAAATCGGTGGTATAATGCCTTCGTCAGCCCCGTTAGATAGTAAACATCTAACGGGGTCAGCGCATACCGTTAGAGGACGTAGTTCTCTAACGGGGTTTACGGCACAAAAAAACGTCTCATCATGAGAGATATCAATAATAATATTATTGGTAAATAAGAGCCTTTGTCAAATTATCCGGTTAAAATGTCCTTTCCTTGACTTACATATTTAGGGCTGATAATATAATTTAGTCTGTAATTATATCTCACCATCTGATTCAGGGCAAAATTAAGAATTTACGCCCTTTCTCGTACAGATCGGAACCTTTATGGAGTTTAATGCCATAGGTAAAAAAAGGTTCCCGTATATTTGAGACTCATTATTAAGGAAACCGGAGTTGATGTCCCCGCAAGTGAAGCTCCCCGCCTACAAGGCGGGGCTTCCGAGCAAGGAATAATTATTTTTATTTATATAGCTGCCTTTCATCCCCGCTCACAGAGCGGGGCCTTCAGGCAGCATCCTCGTAAAAATTTTCTCAAACACATAATCGATTTAGTGTTATTATCCAATGCTTATTTTCTGTGCTCATAATAGTATGGCTTGAGGCCCGAATAATGAAGGCAAATAGTAACTGTTTAGTTTTAATGACTATAAATTACAGGTGGGAAAATCTGGATTAAGAGACTGATTTATTGACATTTGGATTACTTCAATTTAAAATATTAAATGTTCAAAATTTCTGCCTTTCAGGAAAGGCATGAAACGACCCATGGTTTTTACTCCATGTTTTCGGTTATATATCTTCTGATATTAGCGGTGTTGCTTGACATTGTGCTCGTGACGCCTGCGTATGCGTACATTGACCCAAATACAGGAGGATTTTTTTTTCAGGCTGTTGCGCCTGTTGTTTATGGTATCTTAGGTGTAATAGTCGTATTTTGGAAAAGAATAGCAGGTTTTATGAAAGGTATAATAAGTAG
>JAZFSN010000036.1:0-4095 GCA_036446195.1 Thermodesulfovibrionia bacterium
TAATCAACCTGGGTTATAAAAAATCCATATCAGAAAAGGCTGTTGACATGGCACTGGCAGATGGCGCCCATTCCATAGAGGATGTGATAAGAGAGGCCTTGAAATGTCTCACAAGCGGCAAATCATGAAAGATATCCCTGAAAGAAATATAACCCCTCCGCCTCAGGCGGAGGTCGAGGAAGAGGAACTTGGTTTTGAGTTAAGCGTAAGGCCAAGGTCATTTGAAGACTTTGTAGGGCAGAGCAGGCTGAAAGAAAACCTTAAGGTTTTCATACAGGCAACAAAACAAAGGGGAGAGCCCCTTGATCATATATTGTTCTGTGGCCCTCCGGGGCTCGGCAAAACAACTCTCGCATATATAATTGCACATGAACTTGGGGCAGAAATAAAGACAACCTCAGGCCCTGTGCTTGAGAGACCTGGTGACCTCGCTGCCATACTTACGAACCTCGTTGATAAAAGCATGCTGTTCATTGACGAAATTCACAGGCTTCCCAGGATAGCTGAAGAGATACTTTATCCTGCAATGGAAGAGTACCAGCTCGATATTATTATAGGACAGGGACCAAGCGCAAGAACGCTTAGATTAAATCTGCCCAAATTCACACTCATTGGCGCTACTACAAGAACAGGGCTGCTTACCTCTCCCCTTAGAGACCGTTTTGGGGTAATAAACAGGCTTGATTACTACAGTCCTGCAGACCTCGAAAAGATACTTCTTCGCTCTGCAAAAATATTCAATGTTGAATTAGAAGAGGATGCCGCCTCAGAGATTGCTCTCAGGTCAAGGGGCACTCCAAGGATAGCCAACAGACTTCTCAGGCGGGTCAGGGACTTTGCGCAGGTAAAGGGCAGCGGCTTGATTGAAAAGGCGATAACAAAAGGAGCACTCAAAGCAATGGATGTCGATGAAAAGGGCTTTGATGACATGGACAGGAAACTATTGCTTACTATAATAAAAAAATTCAGCGGCGGCCCTGTCGGGCTTGATACTCTTGCTGCCTCTGTACAGGAAGAGAAAGAAACGATAGAAGATGTTTATGAACCATACCTTCTTCAGGAAGGCTTTATTGAAAGGACATCAAGAGGACGAATGGCAACAGCCCTCGCATACAAACATTTTGGAATAAAGAAGGGAAAGGGACTGTTTTAGACGCAGATGAACGCAGATTTTCAGGATTTTAAATAAAGGAAAAGGGAGCAGGGATCGGCTGTCAGGGATCAGCAAAAATCTGACAACTGAAACCTGACCTCTGACAACTGTTTTATATATCTGCGAAAATCTGCGTCCTATTGAGATGAAAATTCTTCTTCAAATATGCTGTGCAAACTGTGCTGCTTATCCTTCCAAAAAACTAAGGGATGAAGGGCATAAACTTACAGGCTTCTGGTTCAACCCTAACATACAGCCCTATGAGGAATATAAATCAAGGCTTAATTCACTAAAAAATCTGGCAGACAGATGGCGCATTGATATGATTTATATTGATGAATATCCTGTTGAGGGACTGTCAGATACCAAATTGCAAAATGAAAATTGCAAAATGAAAATTGCAAATTTACAATCTACTGCTCCAAATAAAGCTTATGATATTGTTAATAGAGATATTATTACAGATGAACCAAATGAAATTTTCGGTCAGCCGGAAAGGTGCAAAGCCTGCTACAGGTTGCGGCTAAAAAAAACCGCTGAAGAGGCATCAAAACAGGGTTTTGACGCATTTACCACGACACTGCTCATAAGCCCGTACCAGGACTTTGACCAGATTACTGCAATAGGCAATGAAATTGCCGACAAATATAATGTATTATTCTATCTCAGGGATTTCAGGCCTGATTTCAGAAAATCTATGGCAATTGCAAAAGAACTCGGCCTTTACAGGCAAAGATACTGTGGATGTATTTTCAGCAAAGAAGAAAGGGAAAGGGCGAAAGGGAAGAGAGACAGACTAAAACACTTAAATGATTCAGAGGGGTCAAGGGAGAGGGTGAATAATAAGGTATTTTTAAAATGAAAAATATTATCTGCATAATTCTTTTCTCATTAGTGTTTTTCCTCTCCCAGTCTTTGAGAGCAGAGGACACCATAAAGGTCCTTATCATTGAAAACCCTGACGACCAACTTCCTGATGAAAAAACGGAAAAAATCGGACACCTAAAAGGAGAAACCTTTATCAGTGGTGCCATTTATAGAGGTTTTATTGAGGTCAGAAAAGATGAAAACGGGCTTTATTTTATTAACGAGCTCCCTTTTGAGAAATATATAGAAGGTGTTGTTGCCGCAGAGACAGGAAAAGAGTGGACAATAGAGGCCCTGAAGGCTCAAGCTGTTATCTCAAGGACTTACGCTATCTACAAAAAAAATCAAAATTCAGGCAAGGCCTACCATATCACATCCAGCGTGCTTCATCAGGTTTATAAGGGTGATAATGCAAACAAAACTATCAGCAAGGCTGTAAAAGAAACTGAGGGAGAAATACTGACTTACGAGGGCAGTCTTATAGAGGCATTTTATCATTCAACCTGCAGGGGCAAAACAGAACTCCCTGATGTGGTATGGGGAGGTAGTTTCCCATATTTAATATCAGTTCCATGCAGAGGGAAACACTCACCTTACGAACACTGGCAGAGAAGATTTCACCTTGAGGAGATAGAAAAAACTCTAGGCCTGAACGGCATAAAAGATATCAGTATTATTTCTTTTACCCCTACCGGCAGAGTTGCTCTGCTCAAGTTTATAACAGATGATTCAGATATAGAGATAAAGGCAACAGATTTAAGAAAACTCCTGGGATACAGGGAACTTCCGAGCACTCTTTTTTCCCTGACGATAGAAGGCGGAGACGTTATCTTTACGGGTGGAGGTTATGGTCATGGAGTCGGCCTTTCCCAGTGGGGGGCACTGGAATTGGCAAATGAGGGGAAGAGTTATAAGACGATTCTTGCATATTATTATCCGGGTACGGTGCTGGAAAAAATGTGAGACAATAAAGGGGGCAAGGGAAGCTTGTTATTCGTTATAAGTTATTAGTTATTCGAATAACAAATAACGAGTAACCAATAACGTTTTAATATAATGGAACTTTCAGAATTTGATTACTATCTGCCAAAAAGCCAAATAGCACAATATCCGGAAAAAGAGAGAGACTCTTCAAGACTGCTGGTAATCAACAGAAAATCTGGGGAAATAAAACACAGCATATTCAGAGAGATAACAGAATACCTGCACCCCGGTGATGTACTTGTGCTAAATGATACCAGGGTTGTTCCAGCGCGTCTTTATGGGGTAAATCCAGAAGCTTCTGGAAGAAAAGTCGAGATATTACTTCTTAAAGAACTCCGCACAAATACGTGGGAGGCCATTGTCAAGGGTCTGCATAAGGGCACGGTACAGTTAGAACAGGGAATAACGGCATCTGTATCACGCGCCAATGGGGTTGCTAAGGTAAAATTTGATGTCAATTCCGGGGTATCAGGATTGGCTGATTATGACATAAAGAATTCTTTAAATAAGATTGGCGTGATGCCGCTGCCTCATTACATAAAAAGAAAAGCAGCGCAATCTGACACAGAACGCTATCAAACCGTATATGCAAAAAAACAGGGAGCTATTGCAGCCCCCACAGCAGGCCTGCATTTTACAGATAGCCTCCTGAATGCCATCAGGGATAAAGGGATTGAAGTGAAAATGCTAACGCTCCATGTAGGCCGTGGCACTTTTAAGCCTGTTCTGAGCGCTAATATCAAAAGTCACCATATGGACGAAGAATTTTATGAAATTCCAGGGACAACGGCTGATACCATCAACCTTGCTAAATCAGAAGGCAGAAGGGTAACAGCAGTCGGAACCACTGTTACAAGGGCGCTTGAGGCATCTGCAGCAGATGGATCTGGAGACAGGATTCACCCCGGCACAGGAAAGGCGTCAATTTTTATATACCCCGGCTACAGATTTAAGATAATAGATGCACTTATTACAAATTTTCATCTGCCCAAATCAACACCCATGATGCTTACATCCGCCTTTTCAGGCTTCCAGCTTCTCAAAAATGCCTATCTGGAAGCCCGGAAGAGGGGTTACAGATTTTTCTCGTA
>JAZFSN010000037.1:0-3723 GCA_036446195.1 Thermodesulfovibrionia bacterium
CGTGGCCGGTGAGACAGTGAAAGGACTTCTGTCAAGAACAGAGAATATAATAAAGACCCATCCATCTGCGCACCTTATCTTTATCATGTCCGGCTTAAATGACATTGCAATGGAGGATTTTGATTTTTTAGATTCATACAGAAAAATGCTTGAAAGGCTATCCTCTGCTTATCCGGATACGCGCATTTTTGTTAACAGTCTGTTACCGACAGACACAGATTTTATTTCTAATGATACAATTCAGGATGTGAATAATTCCCTGAAAGAACTCGCTATAAGCACCGGGGCCGAATTTCTTGATATATACAAACTCTTTATTGATAAGAATGGCAGACCTGTCAGGGGCTATCTGCTTGATGACGGCGTACACCTGAGTGATAAGGGTTATGAGTTGTGGTCTGACGAATTAGAGAAGATAATTATCGGGATCACACCTTGATAATTTTTTACAGGTGAATTTCGCTATTAATACAAACGCATTAATTCATAATACCCCCCACCCATCCCTCCCCCTCAAGGGGGGAGGGTTAGGGAGGGGGTGAGGTATAAGAAACAGTCGTGCTTTCAATTGGAAATGTATCAGTTACTTCTCCGCTTGTCCTTGCCCCCATGTCCGGGATAAGCGATCTTCCCTTCCGCCTTATAAACAGGTCTTTCGGATGCGGACTTGCCTCCACCGAGATGATAAGCGCCACCTCCCTGAGTCACAAAAGCAAAAAAACATTGAAAATGCTTTCTGCAACTATTAATGACAGACCTCTGGGTGTCCAGATCCTTGGACGTGATCCTGAAATCATTAAAAGGAGTCTGGATATTTTATCGGAGCATGCCTTTGACATAATAGATTTCAACGCCGCATGTCCGGCAAACAAAGTTGTATCAAAAGGTAAAGGTGCCGGGCTTCTCAGGGAACCTGTGAAACTGCAAAAACTCCTGAAGTTAATGGTCGAAAATACAGGCACACCTGTCACGGTCAAGATTCGCTCGGGCTGGGATTCTGCTTCAGTGAATGCGGTAGAAATAGCCATCCGCGCTCAGGATGCAGGCGTGAAAGGGCTTTTTATACACGGCAGGACAAGGATGCAGAAATACAGCGGAAATGTCAATTACAATATAATAAGGAAAGTAAAAGAGTCCCTGGCAATACCCGTAATTGCAAGCGGGGATGCGCTGACACCTAATCTCATCAAAAAAATGTTCGATGAGACAGGGTGCGATGGTGTGGCAATAGCAAGGGGTGCGCTCGGTAATCCCTGGATATTCCGTGAAACAGCTGAGCATCTGAATAGCGGCACAGTACTTTTAAGGCCTGATGTTTATAAAATAGAGCAAACCATGAAAAAACACCTTGCTTTGAATATCGCTTTTAACGGAGAAAAGCACGGCGTCATACGCTTCCGAAAATTATTCGCATGTTACACAAGGGGAATGGCTTTAAAGGAACTGAAAGACATGGCGTTCCGCGCTGGTAGCCGGGATGAGATGCTGCAATTAATAGGTAAAGTACATACCTTGCCAACTGCTGGAGATATCAGTCTTATATGCTCAAAATAGCAGAGATAAAAAATCGGCCAGTGCACTTTATTGATGTTGAAAAATAATGTCTGTTTTCGCTGTCATTCCCGCCTGCCTGCCGGTAGGCAGGTTTATCGGGAATCCTTCTCAGAGCAAGAAAGATTCTGGATTCATCCGCCTGAGGCGGACAAGAGCCAGAATGACATTAATCCGAAGGGTATAGGACATAATAGTACAGGTTTCTGCGATTGAGGTTGAAAAATAATGGATTATTTTATTTCTACGGTTTCTTAGTAGGATTTAAAAAAAAACAAAGGGCATGAGACCTTAGTAAAACACAGTGGCGGAAACGGAAATGTGCCCGGTGAAAGTGCTATTACTGCGGAAGGCAAGTGTTTCCAAAGGAGTTGACAATTGACCATATTGTGTCCATCATAAGGTATTGGAAATCAACAAATAATAAAGAAACACTCCCTCCCTATTGAATGGAAGGAATACCAGGAATGGTTGAACAGGGAAAATATTGAATGAAATCTAAAGATTAAAACAAGCTATATTATGATGAATAAAATAATAATCGTATCTGATCTTGGCCATTTTAAGGCTTTTAGGGTTACAAAAGAACCCCTGGAAAGTCTCAGAATCACATTGATCAAAAGTTATGATTCTATTGAAGGGCACGGAAAATTAGGAGATAAATTAAGTGATTCTGCGGGAAGATATATGAGAAGAGGCGGTAAAAATGAAGTGGCAAAGGGATATGGTGAACCTCATAATCTCGGATTGGAAATCCAGAAAAAACTAATAAAAATGATAGCAAAAGATATAAATACTTTAATAGATAGCGAAGACTGTAAAAAATGGTATTTAGCTGCCGGCAAGAAAATAAACAGTCAGATCATAAAAAACCTGAAACCCGAAATAAAAGCCAGGCTGGGTAAAAACATCTCAGCTGATTTGACAAAAATTGACAAGTCTAAGATCTTGAGTTATTTTGAATAAAAAGTAATTCAGATCCCGGCTTAAACAAATTTATCCCTTGAAGTCTAAAAGAAAGCCCTCGGCCCTGCTACTTAACTGAGGAATTATCAAGGTCAGAACTTGATGATTTTTCAAGCAGATACCCGGAATAGAAATTTCATAACTATACAACAAACTCATAACTTATTAAATTTACAACAAAATATTAAGTTCCAGCAATTAAAATGTCATTGTAGACTTCTTAAATAATCATTTTTTTTATGATTTAAATCCTCTTGACTTGACCTTATAGTTTAGATATTATAGATAATAATTCATCATCATCATTTTCTACTAATTTAAGAAAGGAGGTGAATAAATATGAGAAAAACATTATTGGTATTGCTCGGTATATTGTTAATTCCAGGTCTTTCTTTAATATCCTGCCAGAAAAAGGAGACATCTCAGAAAAAAGAACCGGTGAGTGGTTATGGCGAGAAAGCCGGGGAAGCCGCTGAAAAGGCTAAAGAGACAGTAAGCGGTTACGGTGAAAAAACAGGCGGATATGGGGAAAAAGCAAAAGAGACGGTAAGCGGATACGATGAAAAAGCCGGAGGATACGGGGAAAAGGCTAAAGAATCGGTAAGCGGATACAGTGAAAAAGCCGGAGAAGCCGTTGAAAAAGGAAAAGAGACCCTGGGAGGATATGGCAAATAAAAGCGGATAATTACAGACAGAACTAATTATCCCTGTGCGTATCGATTGCAATGCAACAGATAAAAATATGTCCTGATTGCGCAACTGAGTACTTCCCCCATATAGAGAACTGTGCTGACTGTGACACTGCACTTGTGCTGCCGGAAGAAGTCAAAAAAGTGCAGGAGGGAAAAAAGCGGCTTAAACTTAAGGCTCTGGAAAGCCAGGTTGTTATCAGGGAAGCTGATAAAAAATGGATAGAAGAACTTTATAATGTTTTGATTGATTATGGTATTCCCTGCTCTGTTACTGCTGATCCTGGGTGTAAAAAAGGATGCAGTGCAGATACACGCCAGCTGCTGGCGTCAAGGCAGGATGCTGAAAAGGCAAATGAGCTAATTGAGGAATACTACACAGAGGTTCATCCTGAAGCCCGGGCTTCAAAGGAAATGGTCAGCCAGGGGAAATGCCCTGCATGTGCTGCCCATGTGGGTTCTGATGCAGTTGAGTGCCCGGACTGCGGACTGACTCTAATTATTGTTGAGGAATAGT
>JAZFSN010000038.1:0-10428 GCA_036446195.1 Thermodesulfovibrionia bacterium
AAGAAGAGCGGCTTCATACTGGTCTTCGTCAAGCGCATCCAGCATTTTACGGGCGAGAGTGGTCTTGCCAGTGCCCACATCCCCCACTATTGCTGCCAGACCCTTCATGGTATCAATAGCGTATTTAACCCGGATAACGGCGTCAGAATGCTGTTTACTGTTGTAATAGAATTTGTTGTCAACAGCACTGGAAAAGGGGTGCTCTTTTAATTGATAAAATTTTAAATGATCCATATTTCGTTATTCGTTATTCGTTAATCGTTACCTGCCTGCCGGCAGGCAGGTTCGTAACTTTGGTAAGAGAATATATGCATTTTGTATCAAAATAACAAACAACTTATAACGTATAACGTTTCTTATATATAAGATACCCTGTCCTTTTTTGATTTTGGCTTGTTTTTGGCCTCTAACTCAAGTTTCTTTACAATCTCAACTTTACGCGCAACGTCTCTAAACCTGGGGGATTGCGAATAAATCTCTATGTAGAGCTTAACAGCTTTGGCATAGTCCTCGTTTTTTACGTAGGCATCAGCCAAATCACATTTTGCCTCAAGATAGCCTTCATCAGCAGGCGACATTGGCTCCATTAACTTTTTATATTCCTGAATTGCAAGAGGATAAAGCTTCTTATCCATATAACAAAGTGCAAGCATGCTTAAACTCCGTGTGGCTTTTTTTAAGTCTTTTGCGGCAATCTTAAATTCTCTGATAGCGTCATCTAAAAGACCCATTTCCTTATATGCAATTCCCAGGTTGTAGCGGGTTTCACAGTCCTGCTCTCCGAGCTCCTCTTCAATGCCTTTTTTAAACTCGTGAAATACATCTTTCAGGTCCTCGTCTATTTTAGCGTGTTCTTCGGTCTTTTCTGCCAGTTCCTCCTCAGGCATCCACTCCGGTTTGAGTTCTCTAAGTTTTTTCATAATTTCTTCCTTATCAGGAGAAAGTGGCAATAGTTTTTCAAATATGCCTATAGCCTCATCTACAAGTCCCTGCTGGGCATAAAAATTTGCCTCTGCTAATTCTTCATTAAAAGTTTCATCGGGTTTATCTGCCGGCTGTGCAGCGGCTTTTCCAGAAGAGGCTTCTTCAACTTCTATCTCATCAGAAGGCATACCGACCGTAATAAGTCTCGGATCGTCAGGGTTTAAATCCGTTGCCTCGGCAATCATGGTATTTCTTGCCTCCAAATCACCATTCTTTTCATAAAGCTCAGCAAGAGCCAGACACTCCCCAACAGCCTTGTCTCTTTCGCCTGCCTCTATGTAAAAATCTTTTAGTCTTATACGACTTTTTATATTGTCCTTATCTGTTTCTACTAATTTCTCGAGGTGGTCAATAGCGTCCTTTACCCGTCCGGGCTGTACCTGTTCCTCCACACTCGGCAATACTTCTTCAACCGGTTTATCTTCCCATTGAAAGACCCCTTCTTCAACCCCTAATTTTACTTCAAGCTCTTTAATCTTATCTTGCAGTGCCCCGTCGTCAGGCTTTAATTCCAGAAGCTCTTTATATGACTGAAGTGCATCCTGAGTAAGATCCTTGTTTTCAAAAATCTCTGTCAGCGCACTCAATTCATTTATTGCTGCATCCTTATCGTTTTTCCCCTTATAAATTTTCACAAGACGACGCTTGACCGCTACGGGGTCAATCTCTTTAAAATTATCAAGCAATGCAAGGGTTTCGTCCCATCTTTCAGCCTCAATAGTCTCATCTATGTACGGAAGCAAATTCTCCCATGCCTTATCAAGTGAACCTTCTTTAAGATATATGTCACCAAGAAGCTTTTTGCTCCGGTTATTGGAAGGGTCAATCTTTATTAGCTCTGTTAAAGCCTTTTTTGAATTATCCAGGTTGCCTGTCTCAAACGCCAGTCTTGAGTAATTGAACAGGAGATTTTTATCGCCAGAGGCAGAGGACATTGCACTTTCGAGATACTCGTATGCCTGTTTGATATTGCCTGTATCCTCGGCTATTCTGCTGAGTCCAATATAAGCGCTTACATTATCTGGCTGAAAACCCATTACCTTGACATAGAGCTGCTGCGCCTTTTCATGCTCCCCTTTATTCAGATAATCTGATGCAGCCAGGAGGTACTCTTCAACCGCCTTGTTTTTTAAATCAATCTTTAGATATAAATCAGCAATTTTTAATCTTAGGTTTATGTTAGAAGGTGTGAGCTTGAGCATTGCTTCATATATTCCAAGTGCCTTTTCAGTCGACCCTTCTTTCATATATACTTCTGCAGCAGCGAAATAATTCTCATTTGCATTGCCTATTAAGCCCTTTTCGGTATTAAGCTCTGCTAATGCTATGAGCACTTCCACCTCTATTGGCGATATATTAAGAACCTTCTTGTAGAGAGCTATTGCCTTAAGGTAGAAACCGTCTTCCCTGAAGATATTGGCCGCTTTTGTAAAGGAATCAACAGCATCACGTTTTTCCCTTTTCTTTAAATACAAGTCGCCTATAATATTATAAATATTGCCGTCCTGGTTCTCCTTCAGGAGTTTCTCCCATTCCTCAATAGCCTTATGTATCTGGCCCTTGGCAGCAAACTTCTGGGCAGCTTTGGTTATGGCATATTTATCCAGCATCTCGTTTTTTCTCCCTATAGACCCTGACAACTATATTTTTAAAGCGTATCACACATAAAATAAGAGTGTCAACAATATGAATTTCCCTGCAGATCAGTATAAAACTTTCAAATCACAAGTGAAGCTCCCCGCCTACAAGGCGGGGCTTCCGAGCAAGGAATAATTATTTTTATTTATATAGCTGCCTTTCATCCCCGCTCACAGAGCGGGGCATTCAGGCAGCATCCTCGTAATCAATGGATTACAATAATATAAATATCTCTCATAAAAAGAAGTTTTTATCCTTAAAAACTTCTTTTTATAGAGTCTGCGATCTTCGCAACTCTGACCATTGCCTTTACATCATGCACCCTTATTATATTTGCACCATTGAATATGCCTATGGCTATTGCAGATGCTGTACCCTCAAGTCTTTCTGTTACAGGCAAGCCTCCTAATGATTTACCTATAAATGACTTTCTTGAAGGTCCCAAAAGTATCGGCTTCTCCAGCCCTGCAAATTCATTCAGGCGTTTTATAATTTCAAGATTATGCTGAACTGTCTTCCCAAAACCAATACCGGGATCAATGATTATTTTATCTTCCTCAACTCCGGCGCTTCGGGCAAATTCAATACTGCCTCTCAGATAATCAATTATTTCGGGTATGAGGGCTTTATAGACAGGGTTTTTCTGCATGTTTTTTGGCGTTCCCTTAATGTGCATGATTACAAGAGGGATATTATGACGGGCTACAACCTCCGGCATTTTGCGGTCAAACCACAGGCCGCTTATGTCATTTACAATAGAGGCCCCTGATGAAAGGGCTGCTTTTGCAACGGCTGACTTACAGGTATCAATTGATATAGGGATTTTTATTTTTCCCACAAGTTTTTCAATTACCGGCACAACACGTTTTATTTCTTCTTTTACAGAAATTCTATCCGCTCCGGGCCTTGTGGATTCCCCCCCTATATCAATTATGTCAGCGCCTTCTTCCAGCATCTTAAGGACATGTTCAACTGCCCTGTTTTTATTGAAATACAGCCCGCTGTCTGAAAAAGAATCAGGGGTTACGTTCAGTATCCCCATAACGCAGGTTTTTGAAGCAAAATCCAAATTAAAGTTTTTCCAGATTAGTTTCAAAAATCCTCTATGCTTAAAAATTCGTAATAATTCACCGCAGAGTGCGCAGAGGCATGTACCGTATGGTACATACCAGAGGACGCAGAGAAGAGATTAAAAATCTCTGTCGGTTCCGCCATTTTTGCATGCTTAAGTTTAAAGGATTTTTCTCGTTTTTGTTTTCATACTTCAAGAAAACATTGTTCTTCTCATAGTTAATTGCTAAAAAGGATTTGAGGATGAAAGACACAAATATATCTGTGATTATCTGTGTTTTTTTATCTGTGGTAATCTGCGATTTTTTATTCAGAAATTATCCTGCTGCTTCCGGAGTAGGATCCATATTCTTTTTTTGGTTTACCGGCTTAGAAGTGGTTTCTTCTTTTTTCCGGGTTGTGGCATCTACTTTTGCCTCCATAGTAACGCCTTCGCCCTCTCCTGGTTTTGCCGGCTCAGGAGTATTAATTTCTCTGCCCTGAATTACTGCATCTATTTCAGATGCTGTAAGGGTTTCTCTTTCAAGCAGGGCAGATGCAAGTTTTTCAAGAAGTACGCGGTTTTCTATAAGTAAACGTTTTGAATATTCGTATTGTTCCCTAACAATTCTTTTAATCTCATCGTCAATTTCTTCAGCTGTTTTTTCAGAGTAATCTTTGTGTTTTGCAATTTCCATTCCGAGAAAAACATGTTCGTCCTTTCTTCCAAAGGTTACAGGCCCCAGTTTTTCGCTCATGCCCCATTCGCATACCATTTTTCTGGCAATCCCTGTTGCCTTTTCAATGTCGTTTCCTGCCCCTGTTGTCATATGCCCGAAGATTATTTCTTCTGCTGCCCTTCCGCCCATAAGCACTGACAACGTATTTAACAGGTATTCCTTTGGATAAGTATATCTGTCATCTATTGGAAGCTGCTGTGTAATACCAAGCGCCATGCCTCTTGGAATTATGCTTACTTTGTGAATCGGGTCAGTGCCCGGAGTTAATTTAGCAACAAGGGTATGTCCTGCCTCATGGTGCGCCGTATTTCGTTTTTCCTCTTCTGACAGTATCATGCTTTTCCGTTCTGTACCCATCATGACCTTGTCTTTTGAAGTCTCAAAATCTGTCATCTCCACCTTGTTTTTAGACTGCCTTGCCGCAAGCAATGCGGCCTCATTAACAAGATTTTCAAGATCAGCCCCGGAAAACCCCGGCGTTCCCCTTGCAAGAATTTCAAGGTTTACATTTTCAGCAAGGGGGATTTTTCTTGTATGGACCTTGATGATTTCAAGCCTGCCCCTCACATCAGGTTGAGGGACCATAACCTGCCTGTCAAACCTGCCGGGCCTTAAAAGCGCGGGGTCAAGAACATCAGGCCTGTTAGTGGCAGCAAGCACTATCACTCCTTCATTCGGGGCAAACCCGTCCATCTCTACTAAAAGCTGATTCAGTGTCTGCTCCCGCTCATCATGCCCTCCGCCAAGTCCTGCGCCTCTGTGACGGCCTACAGCGTCTATCTCATCAATGAACAAAATACAAGGGGCGCTCTTTTTTGCCTGCTCAAAAAGGTCTCTCACCCTTGACGCGCCAACTCCTACAAACATCTCTACAAAATCAGAACCACTTATGGAAAAAAAGGGAACGCCTGCCTCGCCGGCAATAGCTCTTGCAAGCAGTGTTTTCCCTGTTCCCGGGGCCCCAACAAGCAAAACCCCTTTGGGGATTTTACCCCCAAGCTTCTGAAATTTACCGGGGTTCTTTAAAAAATCTATTACCTCCTGAACATCCATTTTCGCTTCATCAATCCCTGCCACGTCTGAAAAAGTTATCTTTACGGCTTTTTCAGATACAAGCTTTGCTTTGCTCTTTCCAAAGGATAACGCCTTGTTGCCGCCTGCCTGCATCTGTCTCATAAAGACTACCCATATAATAACAAGCAGGATTATAGGCCCCCAACTTATAAGCAGGTCCATATACCATGGATGTTGATCGGGTCTTGCTGTAATCCTGACCCCTTTGTTTCTGAGCTCTTTTACAAGATCAGGGAAATCAGGGGAGTAAGACTTAAATTTTGTTCCATCCTTTAAATTGCCTATGATTAAGTTCTCAGGTTTTCTTATGGTTACCTCTGTAATCTCATTGTTTTCCAGATTCAACATGAAATCGGAGAATGCCATCTCCTGCGGACCCTTTGGTGCACTGAAAAGGTTAAAGACCAGAATCATCATCAAACCGAACAATACCCATACAACTACGTTTCTATACAAATCTGCAGCCTCCTTGTTTTTTTAACGGCGCAATATACCCCTTACCTTAAAGAATAACATATTTCTTTTTGTATTTACAATAAATATGTATGACTTTTTACGAATGTATCAGTGTTGGATTTATCATTAATACTTTGGGGTTTTTTCAGTATTGTAAAGCGCTGCGATAATTTATAGCCGTGAAGGCAGGATTCAAACTTCCTATCATGGTACACGATAATCTCTTATTCATGACTCATGCATCCTGCACGGCAAAATGCCAGAAAATGAGCTTCAGAATCCCAATTTTTTTTAGTGTAGTGTATAATTATAGATTGCAGATTTTCTTAAGAGCAATCATGAAAAAAGACTATAAAGATACCTTAAATTTACCCAAAACATCATTTCCCATGAAGGCTAATCTCGCCAGAAAAGAAGTGGAAATCCTTGAGTTATGGGAAACAAACAATATTTATCAGAAAATGCAGGATAAAAACAAATCCAGAACATACATCCTGCATGACGGGCCTCCGTATGCCAACGGCCACATCCATCTTGGACATGCGCTGAATAAAATCCTCAAGGATATTATAGTGAAGTATAAATCCATGAAGGGCTTTTATGCGCCGTTTGTACCGGGCTGGGACTGCCATGGTCTGCCCATTGAACACGAGGTGGATAAAAAACTCGGCTCAAAAAAAAGGGACACCTCAATCATTGATAAAAGAAAGCTGTGCAGGGAATATGCCCTGAAGTTTCTGGATATACAGAGGGAAGAATTCAGGCGACTCGGGGTTTTTGGAGATTGGGCAAAGCCGTATATTACCATGTCATACCAGTACGAAGCGTCTATTATAAGGGAATTCAATCGTTTTGTTGAAAAAGGGAATGTTTACAAAGGCAAGAAACCGGTTCACTGGTGCCCCTCTTGTATAACCGCTCTTGCAGAAGCAGAGGTCGAGCATGCAGACAAAGAATCGCCTTCTATTTATGTGAAGTTCAAGGTAAAAAACCCTTCACGGTTTACGGTTCACGGTTCACGGTTCACGGTTTATTTTGTAATATGGACAACTACTCCGTGGACACTTCCGGCAAATATGGCACTTACACTGCACCCCGATTTCATGTATCGCCTTGTCAAAACACCTGTTGGTGAACTTATAATTGCTCAGGACCTGATTAAAAACTGCATGGAAAACATCGGGTACAAAGAAGGTGATTATACCATTACTGACATGGCATGGTCAGGTAAAGAACTGAAAGGCATCGAGTGCTCCCATCCATGGATTGACAGGGATGTAGCTACCATACTTGGCGAACATGTTACTTTAGATCAGGGTACCGGGGTTGTGCATACAGCTCCCGGACACGGGGAAGACGACTATGAAATAGGATTGAAATGCGGGCTTGAGGTCTATGCCCCTGTTGATGAGAGAGGCTGTTTTACAGACGACGTAGAGGACTTTGCAAAACTTAATGTTTTTAAGGCAAATAAGGGGATTATTGACAGGCTCAAAGCTGATAACGCACTTCTTGGTGATGCCGATACCATAACACACTCCTACCCGCACTGCTGGAGATGCAAAAAACCCGTCATCTTCAGGGCAACGGAACAGTGGTTTATCTCAATGGAGAAAAATGACTTACGGAGTAAAGCCCTCGCTCAAATAAGGAAAGTACGGTGGATACCTGCCTGGGGCATGGAGAGGATTTACGGAATGGTCAAAAACAGGCCTGACTGGTGTATATCAAGACAGAGGACATGGGGCGTTCCAATAACATTATTTAATTGCGTAAAGTGCAATGAATTTATAACAGACAAATCAGTCATTGATAACATTGTGACTGAAGTAGAGAAGCATGGTGCTGATGTTTGGTTCGAAAAGCCGGAACAGGAACTAATCCCAAACGGCTATACGTGCAAAAAGTGCGGCTCCAAAGAGTTTACAAAAGAGACGGATATCCTTGATGTCTGGTTTGATTCAGGGGTCAGCCACGCAGCAGTCCTGGAGGTTGATAAAAAACTGGCGCGGCCCGCAGACCTGTATCTTGAAGGCAGTGACCAGCACAGGGGATGGTTCCAGAGCTCACTGCTTACTTCAGTAGGCACAAGAGACAAGGCACCGTATAATGCGGTGTTGACCCACGGATTTGTTGTTGACGGTCATGGGAAAAAGATGTCCAAGTCGCTCGGGAACGTGGTCTCGCCTCAAGAGATTACAAACAAACACGGGGCGGAGATACTCAGGCTCTGGAGCTCTGCAGCTGATTACAGGGAAGATATAAAAATTTCAAATGAGATTCTTGACCGTCTTGTAGATGCCTATAGAAAGATACGAAACACGTGCAGGTTTCTCTCAGGCAACTTATATGACTTTGATGTTTCCGGAATCAGGGTTTCAGGATCGGGAATTTTAAACAGCAGCAGGGACATCGAGATAGACAGGCTCGCCTTAAGCATGCTGCAGGGACTGACAGAAAAAGTAACAAAGGCATACGAAAACTTTGAATTCCACGAGGTTTTCCATGCCATATACAACTTCTGTGTTATAAATATGAGCTCATTTTACTTTGATGTGCTTAAAGACCGGCTCTATACATTTAAGGCTGACTCTCAGGAAAGAAGGGCTTCACAGTTTGTTTTATATAAGATATTAACCTCCCTGACAAAAATGATGGCGCCCATACTTTCCTTCACCGCGGAGGAGATATGGAACTTTATCCCCGGGAAAAAAGAGGAAAGCGTTTTTCTCGCAGGTTTCCCCGAAGTTGAAGCTGAGTTTAGAGATAAAGAGCTTGAGAAAAAATGGGAGAGTCTTTTAGCAATACGGGACGAGGTTAACAAGGCCCTGGAGATAAAACGCAAGGAGAGATTTATCGGGACGTCCCTTGAAGCAAAGGTAAGCCTCTATGGGAACAAGGCAAACTATAAAATCCTTGAGGATTATAAAACCTTCATCTCAACGCTCTTTATAGTCTCTTCTGCAGAAGTTTTCTATGCCCCTGCAGACCTGTCTGCCGATAGGCAGGCCTGCCTGACCGGTAGGCAGGCTCGCCTGGGCGAAAAAAATATAAAAATCCCTGATGAAAGCTATAAAAGTTCTGTAATAGACGGCTTGGCTATCATGATTGAAAAGGCAGACGGGGAAAAGTGCAGCAGATGCTGGAATTGGAGTATCACTACCGGAAAGCACGAGGAATATCCAGAGCTTTGCGAAAGATGCAGAGGGGTGCTAAGAGATTGAAAAACTGGTACGATTCAAAGGGGTTTCTTGTGTCAGCAGTTTCTCTCTCAGTAGTAATTCTGGACTTTATAACAAAGAAAATTATAGAGACTCATGTTCAGGCCGGCGAGGTTATCAATTTACTTCCGTTTTTAAGAATAGTAAATGTGAAAAACAAAGGGGCTGCCTTTGGCCTTTTCTCCGGACTAAGCAACAACATCTTTATATTTATTTCAGTTGTTGCCATAATTTTAATAATTTTATATATGCTAAAAACATCCAAAAGGCTCGAGCTTTTGTCTCTTTCCCTTATTCTTGGAGGAGCCGTGGGCAACCTCACAGACAGGATTCAAATCGGGCAAGTTATTGATTTTATTGATTTTTTTGTATATAACTGGCATTGGCCTGCATTCAATGTAGCTGACTCTGCATTAAGCATCGGGATAATTCTTTTTATATTGTCCAGTATAAAACAGTGGAAACACACTTAGTGTTTTCTGTGTTCATCTGTGATTTTTTAAATGTATCCGATTCTCTTTAAAATAGGACCAGTTACATTACATACTTACGGGGTTCTTATTGCCTTAGGCTTTATTGTTGGCATTGTACTTGCCCTGCACCTTGGGAAAGAAGAAGGCTTTGTCAAGGAAAAAATACTTGATATTGGTTTTTATGCCCTTATTGCAGCTATTATTGGCTCAAGACTCCTTTTTGTGTTTATTGAGTACAAACATTTCATCAAAAATCCCATTGATATCTTTAAAATATGGGAGGGCGGACTTGTATTTTTTGGGGGACTGCTTTTAACAGTTCCCGTGCTCTTGATTTACCTTAAAAAAAATGCATTACCTGTCTGGAAAACCCTTGACCTATTTGCTCCTTCCTTAGCAATCGGTCATGCTATTGGTCGTATTGGCTGTTTTTCTGCTGGCTGTTGTTATGGAAAGCCTACTGATTTGCCATGGGGCATCACCTTTAATGACCCTAATTCTATGGCAATAACAGGAATACCTCTTCATCCAACACAGTTATACGAATCTTTTGCTGAATTTGGAATCTTTATTTTTCTTATGGTATTAAGAAAACATAAGGGCTTTGACGGCCAGATTATGTGGACTTATGTACTTTTATATTCAGCCGCCAGATTTATAATTGAATTTGTCAGGGGTGACAGGATAAGAGGATTTATTTATGGCGATTTTTCAATCGCGCAGGGCATAAGTGTCGTGCTTTTTTTAGTTGCTCTAATTTTTCTGTTATATAACCGCAGGGAAAAAACAGAA
>JAZFSN010000039.1:0-4210 GCA_036446195.1 Thermodesulfovibrionia bacterium
GGCGCAGATGTAGAGAGGATACTTGCTGTTACCTTTACAGATAAGGCTGCAGCAGAGATGAAGCAGAGGATTTTTAGAATACTCAAAGAAGAGGACGAGGTTTTATTCAGGAAACTGATTGAGAAGATGTCCCTGATGAGGGTTTCGACTATCCATTCGTTTTGCGGAACCTTGCTGAGAAGGTTTTCTTTTGAGGCGGCAATTGACCCTAATTACAGGATAGACGATGCAATTGACTCGCGTATTACGTGGGAGGGAATCCTTTATGAAATCCTGATGGATGCCGGGGAAGGAAGGGAAGGGCATGAACTCCTGCTTCAGGCCCTTTGTGAGAGGGGATTCAGAGGGCTTGAATACCTTAAAAATATAATAAACGACCTATTTGAGAAAAGGCCTTTTTCCCTTGAGACTGAAAACCCTAATCCTCCTGAATTTCCCCATACCCCCTCGGAATCGAGTCGTACCGACCTTTGGAAGGGGGGGGCTAAGGGGGATTTTATAGGAGGGAGGGGGGCATTAGTAGAAGAGTTAAAAAAATGGCCGGGCGCAGGTGAGGTAATTGATGGCTATGGAGGTTTATTCAAAGAGGATGCTTTTAACAGGTTGGTTTTGGCAGAGAAATATTTCCTGACAGACAGCAAGATGCCGAGGAAAAAGGTACCAGCGCATCTAAAAGACATTGTGGATTATCAGGGATGGGCATTAAAGATGTGGCAGTACTGGAAAAACCGCATTCTTAAGGAGCACATGAGCAGGGGAAGGCGGGTGAAGGAAATTTTTAAAAAATGTTTTGATAAATACCAGGGGAAAAAGACACTAAAAGGCGTGCTTGATTTCAGCGACCTTGAATATCTGGTATTCAGGCTCCTTACAGAAAACCCTGAATGGTCAAATATCCTTTATGCATTTGATGAAAAAACAGACCATATTCTTGTTGATGAATTTCAGGATACAAATAACTTTCAGTGGGCGATAATTGACAAGCTGACCGAGGAGTGGCGCTCGGGTATGGGCGCTAAAAGAGAAGAAGGCATAATGCCTACGATATTCCTTGTAGGTGATGAAAAGCAGTCCATATACTTTTTCAGGGGCGCCAATGTAGAGATATTTCAGAGGGCAAAGAAAAGGCTTAATAACTGGCTTAAAGACGGGTTTTACTATGAGGAGGTCAAAGAAAATTACAGGAGCCGGCCGGCAATAATAGATTTTACCAATCATGTTTTTTCAAGAATTATGAGTACTACCGGGAATGTTCCGTCATGGATAACGGGATACAATCCTTTTAAGGCCTGCAGGACAGATACGGGAGATACAGGGAGGACTGAAGTTATTCTGCTGGATAATGATGAAGCCGCTACTGCTGAAGTAAAACAGAGAGAAGCTGATGTTATTGCAAAGAGGATACAAAGCCTGGTTGGCAGCTTCAGGATAAAAGACAGATTATCTTCTTTATCTTCTGAGCAGGCGGTTATGCCGGAACCTGCTTCAGGGAGATTATGCAAATATATGGACGTGGCTGTTTTGCTTAGAAGAAGAACGCACCTTAAAAGATATGAGGATGCCTTCAGAAGGCACGGAATACCATTCGTTATAATCAAGGGCATTGGATTTTATCAAGAGCCTGAAACAGCAATTCTCAGGGCATTGGTTTATTTTCTTTCAAACCCAAAGGATGATTACAGCCTCTATATCCTTCTAAAAAGTCCTTTTTTCCTGGTTGATGAAGGGGTAATTATTATGGCAGCAAAGTGTGCTGGAATTGATTCTCGGGAGCATGCCGTATCGACGTGCAGAGAGAACGACAGCCTGCTCTCAAAGTTAAAGGCAGGCGGTCATGCAAAAAAGGCAGTGATGCTTCTTGAGGAATGGCTTGCGCAGATTCCGTATACTCCAGTTTCAGAATTATTAGAAAAGGCCCTTGTTCAGACAAGGGCGTGGACATATTTTCATGAGTCGCAGAGAAGGGCGAATGTTAAGAAATTCATAAGACTTGTGGAGGATTTAGAGGCTAACGGAAAATCACTTCTCAAGATAAGGGATTTCCTTGAACAGACATACAACAAGTCAGAGGAGCCAAAGGCAAATGTGAATACAGAAGAAATGGATGCTGTAAGGATAATGACTGTTCATGCTTCTAAAGGCCTTGAATTTCCCATGGTCTTTGTTCCCGGACTTGAGGAGCCTTTTATGTTGAAAACAGACGATAGCCTTATATATGAAAGAGATGGAAAATTTTTCTTTAAATATGAACCGGAATCTGCAATTCGCAAACAGGATGAGGATTTCCTTCTTCATTTAAGAAAGGAAGAGGAGGAACAGAAACGGCTGTTTTACGTAGCAGTTACAAGGGCTGAGGAATCGCTTTTTCTGGTCGGGCAGTGGAATGAAAAGGACAATAAAAGTTTCCTTAGTTTTCTAAAACAGGGGCTTGGCCTTGAAAAGCAGGGAACAGGCTATAAAACAGACGCTGATATTAAAGGGGTTTCTTTGCTCACAGAACACGATGTAGAAGCCCTTTATGAAAAGACACCGAGACCAGGGGCGCCAAAGGTACCGCCGGCGCCTGCAGAGGTTGTGCCAATAGAAACTAAAAAGGCGCCTCTGTGGAAGACCGTCAGTGAAGTTGTGAACATAAAAAGACAGCACGGAAAGAACTGGGTAATACTTGGCGATGTTATCCACAGGCTTTTTGAGTCCATATCAGGCAGGGTTATTACAGAACAGGACATAAAACCAATGGCAGAAAAATTTCTTGCATCTAAAGGGATTTTCAGGGAAGAGAAAGAAAGGCTTTTATCAATAATCACAAAAGATATCTCCCTACTTAAGGAAAAAGGCATATGGCAGGATGTGATTATGCCCAGAGAAAACTCTTTTTCAGAACTTCCCTTTATTCTTGACCTGGAAGAAACTGTTTATAGAGGAAGAATAGACAGAATAATAAAAGACAATGGCATTTACAGGGTTTATGATTACAAAACATTCCCTGTGCAGGAGAAAGAGATAGAATATCTTATTAAGGCATATTCATCCCAGCTTGATATTTACAGGGATGCAGTTAAAGCCCTCTTTAATGCGAAAGAAGTGGAGTGCTTTATTGTTTTTACACATATTGGAGTGGTAAGAGAGGTTGGTTGATTTGTGGCGTTTCACCCACACCCGAGTCGATACGACCAAAGAAATTTGTGGGATTACACACCCCACACCCGCGGTTCTTCTCAAACTTCCTTCAGGAAGTTCTGGAATGTATGGAAATTTCTTTTAAATATATTAGCTCACTAACCCCGTAACAAGTCCACAACTTGTAGAATTACGGGGTGTATGTTCACTGTGCATTCATTTGCGCACCCAAATGTAGAACCAAGAAAATGCAAGACCTGCTGACTTTCAATTTATAAAAGAAAGCAGGTCAATACAATAATGTCTTTCTACCTATCATTTGAAAAACTTAGGAACTAATATTTTAAAAAGGCCACCCGTGATTATTAAAATTCCTTTCAGAAATTTCAATGTAAGGAATTACTGCTGTTTTAATATTATTCACTTGCTTATGCTCGCTATTGCATTGGTATACGGTCTGCTTCAGTCCTGCCTGCCGGTAGGCAGGCTCAGTAAAATTATTCAAACTCGCTGTGCTACTGTAAGCGAATAACATTTCAGTGGATTGTAGAAATTTATAGTATTTTATGGTATAAAAACGTCAACTAATATGCAAATCAGACCGCATAATTTTATAAATCATCAGATAAAAGGAGGCCCAAAAAGTGCTAAAAATAGCCATTGCATCTGACCATGCAGGATACCGTTACAAAGAGCAAATCAAGGGATTCCTTGTTTCCAAAAAGTATGAGATTAAGGATTTCGGCACACATACCGAGGAATCTGTTGACTACCCACAATTTATAAGGCCGGCAGCAGAGGCAGTAGCTCGTGGTGAATGTGATCAGGGTATTATCCTTGGAGGTTCCGGCAACGGTGAAGCTATGGTGGCTAATAAGGTAAAGGGAATCAGGTGCGCTGTGTGCTGGAGCAAGGATTCAGCCCTTCTTGCAAGGCAGCATAACAACGCAAACATGATTTCTTTAGGCCAGAGGCTGATAAGCCTTGAAACAGCCCTTGAGATAGTTAATACGTGGCTGAATTCAGAATTTGAAGGCGGCCGCCATGAGAGAAGGATTGAGCAAATAGAGCCGTAAAATGCAGATTTTGT
>JAZFSN010000040.1:0-8260 GCA_036446195.1 Thermodesulfovibrionia bacterium
AAGAGGAAGAATTTTATTTTTTTGTTAAAGAGCCTCATTGCCTTGGTTATAAGGAAGACAAAGAATGGACAATAGAATCGTGGAGGATCGACCAGAATGTTGATATATACGACGAGATGAACAGGGAGTGGAAGGCATTACAGCTGAGAAAGAATATTCCGGGACAGACAGATCTCGATGATAAGAAACAGACTCAGTTTTATTTGGCCAGTTATGATTTGGACGGGTTCAGGAGATTTATATTTGAGAGTAAATTTTTAGATGTTTTTGACCTTAAAGCTGAGACCATTGAAAAGATAAAAACAGACGAGGTTGAACTTATGAAATTCGGGTTTAAGTACATCAGATACATTATAATGCTTGAGCAGACATTAAAGGTTAAAAAAGATGTTCTTGAAGCCCGCAGGGGAAAAACCTGATTCAGGCACAGAGAGCCATTCGGCAGAGGCAACCCGGGTAAGTATACAGATAATAGCAATGTTAAGAATAACCCTTATCCTTGCAGTTTTCTTTTTTTATTCATTATCAGTGAGCCACTCTGAATACAATTACCCCGATGACGATTACTATGAATTCGACCAGGTAGAAGAACTCATTCAGAATTTAAATAGTGAAAATCCGAATGTCCAGAGAAGGGCGGCATGGGCATTGGGAGAAACGCGGGACCCGAGGGGCGTAGGTCCCCTGATTGCGGTCCTTAATGATGGGAATCGCTCCCTTCAGATAAACGCAATTTATGCCTTGGGCAGGATGGGTGCTTTGGCAGTAGTGCCCTTGATTAAAGCCCTTGAAGATGGAGACAGGGTAATCCGGATAAATTCAGCAAAGGCAATGAAAAAAATAAGAGACCCAAATGCATTGGGACTCCTTATACTGGTTCTTGAGGATAAGAATCCTTATGTCCGGCTTAATGCAGCCTGGGCTTTAGGTAATATCAGGGACCGCAGGGCAGTTGAACCACTGTCTAAGGCCCTGAAAGACGAGAATTCTAATGTTCGAAAGAATGCAGCATGGGCATTGGGGAAGATCAAAGATCCACGAGCAATAGAACCACTGGCAAATGCACTGAAAGACAATGTTTTGAATGTTCGTACCAGGGCAGTGGGTGCATTGCGGGTTATAGAGGATTTTCGGGTAGTAGGACACTTAATTACTGCTTTAGATGACAATAACCAGAGGATAAGAAACAGTGCACTAGAAGCACTGGAAGAGAAAACCGGGGAAAATTTTGGTCAGAATGCTTTAAAATGGCAGAAATGGTGGAGACAAAATAGAAAAAATTGAGGATTTGAAAGCCAAAACAACAGCCTCTGACTTAATATATACTGACACCAGTGTGCTGTCCCTAATAGTTCTGTACATTTTCTGCTGTGTCATTCTGGCTTGCCTGTCCCGACATTATCGGGGACCAGAATCTTTCTTTATGATTTCTGACATTCATCCTTCGCAGTGCTACGGAGAACGGGAGCAGGAAGGATTCCCGACAGGCGGGAATGACAGAATTGTGTAAATTTATTTATGAGACATTATACCAACCGTAATCTTCTTCGGGGGGCTGACAGGTCTTTCATGGTAATTAAAGTAAAATATCAACTAAAGCTGGCAACTTGCTAAAACAATTAACTGATATGGCATTTTGATTTATATGATTTATATCATGGTGAACTTTCTAAAAAAGGCTTAAAGTTTTATTTGATGAACTCGTAACAATTATCGGGATGGATACTTGCAGGTTAATGATAACTTTTTAACTAAAGCAAAGGAAGATGGCGTCGTAATAATTCCGATCTACTGCGTCGTAGCGTATTTTTGCTCGTTCGGCATACCGCATGTATAGCCTCACTCACAAAAATACACTACGTCTTGTATATCAAAAATATTACTTAGCCATACTATGACTTTTTACGAATGTATCAAGGGAGGCAAAGATGAAAAAGTATGGAGCGGTTTTGCTGGTTATGATGTTTGTAGTAATTCTGGCTTATTATAATGCCCATGCAGTGCATGGCATGTCGATTCCCTATGAAGAAACCTATGATCATTACAAGATGAAGCCGCGCCCTGGGGCAGGAGACATGCGTTATTACATTACCGGTCATAAACCTTACAGGATTTGGGCAAAATGGCCGGGGAAAAAGGGAATGTATAAGGGCAAAGAGCCACACGGCTCATTGCTGATGACATACGTAAACAGGATTGCCCTTAAATCAATAAAGGAAATGAATGGTATGGCAAACAACTCAATAATTATCAAGGAAAACTATACCTCGAACAGGGAGTTAAAGGCAATTTCTGTTATGTATAAGGTAAGAGGCTATAACCCGGGAGGGGGCGACTGGTTCTGGGCCAGTTATGATGCCAGTTTTAATACCATTGAAGAAGGAAAGGTTGAGGGCTGTCTGGGCTGTCATTCCAGGGCTAAAAGAAACGATTATATTTTCACAGGCAAAGTAGCAGGAAGGTAATACAGGTTTTGTTCAGGCAATTAAGAAAATTCCTGACGATATAAAATATATCGAGCCATGAAGGCATGGTTACACCCGGAAAACAGGGAATAACTTTTAACGGAGAAAGTAAAATGAGCAAACTTTTTTTTATTATTATATTTGTTCTGATGTATGTAACATCTATTTCCTATGCCGGGTTTCTGGATAACATTATTAAAGGCATTGGTATTTCACAGAGCCAAAGCCTTGATGACAGTACAATAATATCCGGGCTTAAAGAAGCCCTTTCAGTCGGGACTGATAAAGCTGTCAAAGAGGTATCACAGGTTGACGGTTATCTTGCCAATCAGGCTATTAAAATTCTCATGCCCGGGAAAATTCAGAAAGTTGCCGATATTCTTAAAAAGGCGGGATATCAAAAACAGGTTGATGGTTTTATAACAAGCATGAACCGTGCAGCAGAGAAAGCCGCCCCTAAAGCTAAGTCCCATTTTGTATCTGCGATAAAGGGAATGACTTTTGCAGATGCCGGAAAGATTCTTAATGGCAGCGATACTGCTGCAACCGATTATTTCAGGACAAAAACGTCAGAAAATCTTTATAAGGAATTCAAACCGATTGTTTCATCCAGTATGGACGAAGTTGGCACTACACGCTCCTATAAGGAGATGATGGGCAAATATACAGCACTGCCTTTTGTGAAAAAAGAATCCCTTGACCTTGACCGGTATGTAACAAATAAGGCTCTGGATGGACTATTTCATATGGTGGCGCAGGAGGAAAAAAAGATAAGGACTGATCCGTCAGCAAGGGCTACAGACCTGTTGAAAAAGGTATTTGGAAAATAGGTAAGCAGTAAAGTATTATTCTATCTATGTCTTCATTGCTACGGTAAGCGCCATCCCAAGATAAAGCAGGGCCTCGACGTCGAGGAATTCTGTGGCTGTTGAATCCAAAAGCACTTTGCAGTCAGGCTCAAAGTCTTCTTCTCCTGGCCGGAGAAGGATAAGAAACGGAATCATGGGCAGAGGATATACTATAAAACTGTATTTTGCTGAAAATCCCGTTACCTCGTCAGCTCCTATTTCATTAAGTCTTTTCAGGAAAGCGGCTTTATTTTCATCAAACATCCTTGCCAGAGGAGCCTCGCAGATATCATTAAAACCTGCTGCTCTGAGTAAGCCGTTCTTTACATCCCTGAACGCAATCCATTTCCGTGACAGCGGACTGCTTCGGGCATTTTTTATATACATAAGAATAAGCAGTTTGTCCCATATTCCGGGTGCATCCTTAAAACCCGAGTGGCTTACTGATACCTCTTTGCCCATGTACTTTATCTTGAGCAAACCGTTCTGAACCTTTGCACCGATACAATCTGCTATGGATGAAAAATCTACAGGTGAAATCTCTCGAAAAAGTTCTGCAAGCCGCTTTTCTTTCCAGTCCCCTGCATCAGACCTGCCAGTTCGGCAGACAGGAAGCATGTTGTCAATTTCCTTCCTTAACTGTTCAGTCAGTCTGGGACATTCTGCAATCGTCTGCTCTTTCTTTAAGATTTTAATCGCAAAAGCCATGCAGGTCTTTGCCGGGCAGTCCCCGCAGTTTATACGGGGAAGTCGTTTATAAATTTCAAGCGGATTCATGTAAATTTTGTTATTTGTTATATGTTAATTGTTACCTGCCTGCCGGCAGGCAGGTTCGAATAACTCGCTCCCTGTGTCGTCTATGACTCGTAGAGTAGACGAGTCGTAAACTAATAACCAATAATTAATAACTAAATATAACACAACAGGCTCGGGTAAAGACCTTATCTGTTTACCCCGTTAGAAAAAAGTCCTGCACTCACTTTATGACAGGGTTTACTTTAGGAAAGTCTCATGTTCTCGTTTATGATAGAATTATACGTAAGCCATGGCTGATATCAGGAAGAAATTCAATGACTTTTTTGTAAGGGGAGTATGGGAAATTGATACAGACTCTCTTGGCAAATTAAGGTCATTTATGATTAAATCTTTAAGGCTGTTTTATGTGGCTGTGCGGGAATTCACTGAGGGACAGCTCACCCTCAGGGCAATGAGCCTTGTCTACACAACGCTCCTTTCTATTGTCCCCCTGCTTGCAATCAGCTTTTCCGTACTTAAGGCCTTTGGTGTTCATAATCAGATAGTTGAGCCTTTTCTCCTGAAATTCCTTGCGCCTCTTGGAGACAAAGGAGAAGAGATAACTTTTAAGATTATAGGTTTTGTAGAGAATATGAAGGTCGGTGTGCTTGGTTCTATTGGCCTGGTACTTCTGATTTATACCATTATATCAGTTATCCAGAAAATAGAAAGCGCCTTTAACTCCATATGGAGGATAAATAAATCAAGAAGCCTTGCACGCAAGTTCAGCGATTATATCAGCGTAATGATTATAGGTCCTGTGCTTGTATTCACTGCAATCGGCCTTACCACTTCTTTCATGAGCACTGCAATGGTGCAAAAGCTTATTTCCATTGAGCCATTCGGTTCATTTTTCTACTTTGTGGTTAAAATTTTCCCTTATATTCTAATTTGTTCTACATTTACGTTCATCTATGTTTTTATCCCGAACACAAAAGTAAAATTCAGGTCCGCACTGTTTGGCGGTGTTTTAGCAGGTGTGCTTTGGGAAACTACAGGGTGGGCGTTTGCTTCTTTTATTGTATCGTCTACAAAGTATGCCGCAGTTTATTCAGGATTTGCCATTCTTATAATGTTCATGATATGGGTGTACTTAAGCTGGCTTATAGTACTTGTAGGGGGCCAGGTCTCTTTCTACCATCAGTACCCGCAGTTTCTTACAGCAAAAAAAGAGGTGTTTAGTTTAAGCAACAGGCTCAGAGAGAGGCTCGCATTTTCGGTCATGTTTCTTATATGCTATAATTTTCACCATAATAAAAAGCCCTGGTCGCTTAACTCACTTGTTGAACGCATGGACCTGCCTGTAGAGCCGATTTATGATGTTCTCCAAGTCCTTGAACAGAATAATCTTATTATAGAGACTCATGATGACCCTCCGGCTTATTCTCCTGCAAGGGATATTGATACAATAACACTGAAGGAATTCCTGAGGTCTGTCAGAGCAAATGAAAAAGAGACATATGCTGTTGAAAAAAAGATTTATTCTATACCGGAGATTGACGAAGTCATGAAAATGCTGGATGAGTCAATTAATAACAGCCTTGGGAATAAAACCTTGAAAAGTCTTGTGATTTCAAAGAGGGAAGAGATTTAAAGGGAGGGATAATATGCCTAAAACCAAAAAGTGTAGTCATTGCAAAAAGAGTATAAATGTAAAATATACGACCTGTCCTGTTTGCGGGGGACATGTCCGTGAAAAGATCAAGACCATTCCATCTGTTTGTCCAAGGTGCTCATCTCCTCTTAAAATTCATTCGGGCAAAGACGACAAATTTGAAATCTGTTCCGGGTGTGGAGGCATGTGGCTTGATAAGGTCAAGTTTCACCTTGCTACCAGAGAATCTGAAGTATACAGAAAAAGTAATTTTGATACTGAATATCAGAGGGGGCCTCTTAAAAATCCCGGGGGATATATACCGTGCGTGCGATGCGGAAAGCTCATGAATCGAAAAAATTTTCGCAGAATATCAGGGATAATGATTGACAGGTGCGGGAAGCATGGTGTATGGCTGGACGGTGGTGAACTTGAGAAGATAAGGCATTTCATTGCTGATGGCGGTCTCGGAAGGTATCGGGACAGAGAGATAGTGAGAAATCGCGGCAAGATTGAAGAAATTGCATCCACTGTTAAGGATATTAATTTTACACAGAGACTTATACATTTCTGGAATCCGAAGAGATGGCTGTTCAGGGGATTTTGATAATCTGCGTTCTTTATCTTATTTTATTATCCTCCTGCGCATCAGCCTGAAGGGGAAGGGAGCGAGAAGTACAACTACAGCAAGAATCCACACAATATCCCATATGGCGAGATGTAATGACCCTGAGGAAAATGAACGGCAGATATTTACCAGATGATAAAGAGGACTAAAAAAGGCTATTTTTGAAGCAACAGGCGGCAGAACGTCAAGAGGAAAAAAAATGCCTGAAAAAAGAAACATCGGTGTTAATAGAATAGTAAAGAAATAACTGAAAGAATCTATACCCGGAACAAGCGCTGCGGCTATAACAGATATCTCGGCAAAAATCAGTCCGCTGACAAAAAGGACAGGGATGGCAAGAATTAATAATGGCGATTCTATAAGCCCGAACATAAACAGTACTATCATAATTATTGTGCCGTAGAGAACGCTTTTAGCAGCGCCCCACATAAGCTCGCCAGCCACAAGGTCGTCAATATTTACAGGTGTTGCAAGTATGGCATCAAATGTTTTCTGGTAGGTCATTCTTACATAAGTACCGTATGAGCATTCAGAGGCAGTGGCAAACATGGTTGAAGATGCAATAATTCCCGGTGCTATGAAATTAATATAAGGGACCCCGTTGATTTCTTTTATAAAGGCGCCAAGACCAAAACCAAGGGCAAGCAGGTAGAGAACCGGCTCGACAAAATTAAGTACCAGGCTTGACTTATAGAGTTTGGTATAGACAGTAAAATTTCTCTGCCAGACCCTGAACGCTTTTTTAATTTTCAATGCATCTCCTCACTGAGTCGTGCGCCGGTCAGTTTTAAATAGACATCTTCAAGATTGCCGCCGTGTATATTCATAAGCCGTGAAGGCGTCTCAATTATAACTATTTTCCCTGAATTCATAATGGCAACTCTGTCACAGAGTTTCTCTGCTTCTTCCATATAATGCGTTGTTAGTATTAAAGTGGTCTTTTTAGACTTAAGATAATTAAGTTTATCCCAGACAGAATGTCTGCTCCGCGGGTCAAGGCCTGTAGTCGGCTCATCAAGTATTAATAATTCAGGGTTGTTTATTAATGCCCTTGCAAGCAGAAGACTGCGTTTCATTCCTCCTGATAGGTCTCTGATGCGTACATGCGCCTTTTCCTTAAGCCCGACAAAATCAAGAAGCTCCCATGCCCTGGGAGATGAATCTCTTTTCGGGATATCAAAATACCTCGCATAGACAATCAGGTTTTCAAATACCGTAAGGTCAGGGTCGAGGTTATTCTCCTGTGGCATAACACCGATTTTTGATTTAATCTCAGCAGAGTTTCCCCTCACATTTATCCCGAAAACCTTTACCTCTCCTGAAGTCGGCAGCATAAAACAATAAATAATTCCCATTGCAGTTGTCTTGCCCGCGCCGTTTGGTCCAAGAAAGCCAAAACACTCGCCTTTTGAGATTTTAAAATCTATGTTGTCCACAGCCCTGAGAGCGCCGTAATCTTTTACAAGTCCCCTTGCATGAACAATATCCATGGAGATAATTATAACATCAAAAAAGATTGATGCACGATTTAATATAAATGATACAAGATGCAGGTTTTAAATTTAGGTTAAGGTTAAGGTCAAGATGCCGGTTTAGTTAGTAGGTTAAGTAGTTGGTGTTAACGACCTAACCTTAACGCAGCTACCATACCGGCTTCTTTACCCTTACCTTTACCATTTTTTTTGCCTGCATTTTGCGTCTTGGAATAAAGGGACTGTCCCGTAGAAAAGAAAAAGCTAAAATAGCGGCATCTTATATTGATCAAAACCTGTTAATACGGAACTCCCCTGAAGACATTTTTTTCTCAATATACCGTCTCGCAATTCTCTTCAGGAAATTCCTTGAAACAGGAATGACCATAAAAAAACCGATGACATCAGTAAAGAAACCGGGGGTAAGGAGCAGTGCGCCTGCCAGGAGAATCATCATG
>JAZFSN010000041.1:0-9596 GCA_036446195.1 Thermodesulfovibrionia bacterium
GCTGTAAGAGATTTCCACTCATATTTGAATTTACAGTTAATGACTATATAATCTTCCTGTTTGCCGGAATTATTTTCAAAATCGCTTATAAAAGGGCGCTTGCCTACATAGACCCCGTTCAGGGCAATGAAAGCCCCTTTCCCCGGGGAAAATACAGTTTCCAGTGTAGATTTATGGCGGGGTACATTCGGCACATCATTGGATTTAAATTGCCCGTCCTTTATCGTTGCATCCAGATATGTATAGCTGCCCTTCAAAGCCAACCATTCAAATGGCTCAGCATTGAAAGCAATTTCCACACCATTACGGCGGGTTGTACCATCGAGATTCTCATTGGCAAAAATCGCCGGATTGAAAAAGATTTCATTGTCAGTGTCAATTCTGAATAAATTTACCTGCGCATAGAAGTTATCTGCGAAATAGTGCCGCAACCCGAGCTCATAACCATCCAGCCTTTGGGGAATCACGCCTGTATCTATTGTATTTGTGAAAAAACTGAAGAGCTCATCAAGAACAGGATACCTGAAACTCTTTGAAAAACTGAAATATACATATGATTTCCTGTAAAAGTTATAATTAACTCCTGCTGTGAACAGGTCTTCGTCCATAGTTGTATGATCAGGGGTGCTGGGGTAAAAGGTAAACTCTGCTCTGTCGTACCGGTATCCCCCGGAAATAAGAAGCTTGTCTGTTGCCATGATTTCATCATGAACATAATAACCATAGTTTTCCTTTTCAAGCTTAAACTCTCCTGTAGTCCGCGTGCCGAAAAAGAGTAAATCATTCAGGATTTTTTCTTCTGCATTCTGATAGTCAAAACCGATATTCAGACTGTTTTTAACGCTCCCTGTTTCATTCTTCAGGAGCAATTGCGGCGACAGAGCCACTGTCTTAATCTCAGTGCTGCCTGTAAAATTTCCGCCGGAAAAAGAGGCAAAGGACAGAGAAGCTCTCTTTCTGTAAGATATATCAATCTTAAAAAGGCTTTTATCCCAGAAGTATACCTCAGGCCCTCCCTTAAAATAATAATCTTCAACATCAGCAAAATCCTGAGGGTTTACAGAGTCTGTTCTTGAGGCTCCGGCAGAAAAGTCACTTTCTTTTAATGCCCCGGGAAGCCCTGTATTATCCTTGTGATATCCAGTGCTGAAACTAAGCTTTATAAAATTATTAGGGTAATAACCCAGATTAAATCCAAAATCCTCGGCCTCTGTATCGCTGTTATCCCTGTAGCCCTCAGAAAACAGGTAACTTCCTGATAAATAATAAGACAATTTTTTGGAACTTCCTGAAAGGTAAGCACTGCCCCTGAATGTATCATAGTTGCCAAGAGCAATCTCAGCCCCTGTTTTGAACAAGTCACCGTCTTTTGTAATAATGTTAATTACACCCCCTGAGGCATTGTCACCATACAGGATGCTTCCTCTTCCTCCCCTTATAATCTCAATCTTTTTTACCCTGTCAAGCGGAATTTGCGTCCAGTCTGTGCCGCTCAGGTCTGCCTGATTGATTCGCCTTCCATCAACGAGCACAAGTGTATTTAAACCTGCTGTCTCGCCAAATCCCCGTATATCCACTGTGATATTACGCTGGTTTCCGGCAATATCATTGACATGGATACCAACCTCAGTCCTTAAAATGTCCGGAATGTTCCGAGCTGTCGAGTTCTTAATATCCTCTTCAGTGATAACTGTTACATGTGCAGGGACTGAGCTCAGTTTTTCTTCATATCTTGTAGCTGTTACCACAACTTCTCCGAGTTCTATAACCTTTCTTTCATCAGCTAAATCATCGGCAAAAACAGGGGGTGTTAAAGGAAACAGGAGCAGGCAGGCAAAGATAATCCTGCACATTTGCCCTATTCTGAAGATTTTAACAGCGCTAACAGTAAGAATCTCAACAGCATATCGGACTGAAGAGTACCTCCTGAAAAAAGTTAAACGAAGAGACAGAAAAGATAAGAATTGATTCATGGCACTTCCTCCCTCGAGAAAATTTCAAATGGACAAGTCTTCCGGCTCAGGTCATTGCACTCGTTTCCGAGGCTTTCTACTCACCCACCTTCCCATCCCGAAACGTCGGGACAGTGGTCTTTTCGGGCTTTCGTTCCCTTTACGGCTGCGGGGCAGCGGAGGATTTTCACCCCTCTTCCTCACATCCATTTGTTTGTAAGAAGAAAATCTTCTTTTTTAGAATACGTATTAAAACAGATTCAGCTTTTTGATGTCAACCGCCAAATTTTTTAAGAGATAATTAACAGCAGTTTCTCTCCTCAAAATCTTCACTCCCATAATCTTCAATAATGCAGTTGATCAGTTTTACAACCGGATACTTATCGTAAAATTCCCCTCCCTAACCGTTCGGCTGAGCTCACGCCGAAACCCTCGCCGAGGAGAGGGAGGGAGATGTGGGGGGGGGTATTATGAATTAATGCGTTTGTATTAGTATTTTATATATACTTCTCCGTAGTCCTGTCTTTCCCCGACATTTCGGGATTTGCTGGGGCGAATAATCTCAACATCAACATCAAATGCCTTTTTAAGTAAATCTTTTGTCAATACTGTTTCAGGGTTTCCAAAGCAAAGAATTTCCCCTTCTTTGATGAGCATTATTTTTTCAAACTGCAAGGCAATATTTATGTCATGAAGCGCCATAACAACTGCTATATCTCTCTTTTCCTTTAATTTTTTAAGCAGTCTTAAAAGTTCTATCTGGTATTTTATATCCAGATTTGCAAGAGGCTCATCAAGAAGCACCAGACCTGCCCCCTGAACCATCGTCATGGCAATATATACCCTCCTTCTTTCACCAGCGCTAAGATTAGTTATAAGTGATTCTGCATTATCAGTGAGCCCCACCATTTCAATTGCCTCATCAACGGTAAGTTTAGGCAAGATGTCGTAAGGATACATCCCCATACTCACGAGTTCTTTAACAGTAAACGGGATCTGCATGTCAAGAATCTGTGGAAGATAACTCAGGAGTTTTGCCCTGTCTTTGTTCTTATAAGATTGGATGTGTTTACCCCAGATGTTTATATTGCCGTCTGATGTTTTTAGTATTCCACTTGCCAGTTTCAGGATTGTTGATTTACCAGAACCATTAGCCCCTAAGAGGCCTACAAATTCACCGTTGCCTAAAGAGAAAGACATATCTTTGATGAATGGTTTATCCCTGTTATACGAGAAACCCACCCGCTCAAATTCAAGAATAGTATTTTTATATCCTGAGAACATCTTTCCTCCTGAGCAGGTAGAGAAAATAAGGTGCGCCTATTATTGCGGTAATTATGCCGGCCGGCAGTTCCATCGGTGATAATAAGGACTTCCCTATGAGGTCTGCAATACACAAAAGTATCCCGCCTCCCAGAGCAGAGACAGGGATTAATATTTTGCTATCAGGGCCTATGATGAATCTTCCTATATGCGGAATAAGGAGTCCTATAAAACCAATCATGCCACCTAGAGATACTGATGCAGCTGTCATCAGACCCACAGATACAAAAAGGATAAACCTTTCTTTGCGTGGAGAAAACCCCAGGCTGTGCGTAAGTTCATCACCAAGAATCAGGGCGTTAAGCGCATTTGCCCGCGATAAGGAAATAACAAATCCTGCTGTTATAAATACAAAACCGTAGGGAATAACAGACCAGTCTGCCAGAGACAGATCTCCAAATATCCAGAGTATAGCACGCCTTAATCCTTGATCACTGGAAATACTCATAATCAACATCAGCACAGCCGAAAACAAAAAACCCAACCCAACACCGGCAAGAAGAAGCCTCTCCGGCCAGAAGCCGCCTCTTTTCCAGCCCATTGCACCGACGAAAACCCCTGTAATTAATGCGCCTATAAATGCAAGCACAGGTATTGTAAAAGTACCCCAGAAGGCAAGCCCTGAAATAATGCCAACTACAGCAGTCAAAGCTGCACCGCTTGATATCCCGAGTATATAAGGGTCAGCAAGGGGATTCCTCAGTATTCCTTGAAGCACTGCTCCTGATGCGCCAAGAGCCATACCCATAAGAACCGAAACTATTATTCTCGGTAGTCTTATCGAGATAAGAATTTCTTTTTCTATTTCATTAATGCTAAAGGGATTTATTACTCGTGGACCAATAAATAAAGCCACTGTAAAAATAGCAAAAGCGATCAAAACCATGATTAGAAGTTTAAGTTTCATATTCTAAACTTTGCAGGTCAAGGCTAAGGTTAAGGCTGAGAAAATACTAATACTAAACCTGAACCTCAATCTCGACCTTAACCTGAAATAATTTGATTAGTGCTCAGTATTTTTCTCCTCCAGGTATCCTGCAAGTTCTTCAATCCCGTCAACAACCCTTGGTCCGAGTCTGTATAAGCTGTCGCTTACATAAAACACCTTTTCATTCCTGACTGCCGGCACATGAGAGAGTCTTTTTAAAAACGAGCTGGAAATTTTTTTCATATTGCTGTGTCCTTTTCCAATAAAGATGATATCTGGAGACCGGTGGAAAATTTCCTCTAATGAGTATTTGGGATACCTGCTCTTTGCATCTCCTGCAATATTTATCCCCCCGAGCAGATTTATTGCGTCATCAATTGCGGTTCCAGGCCCTGCTGCTATAAGAGGCCCGGGCCAGATTATAAAAAGTACTTTAGTGCTGCCTGTTTTTTTTGTTTTTTTAAACCTGTTAGTTGACCGCTCTATTTTCAGGGCAAGATTATCGAATTTCTCTTTTTCACCTAGTGCAATACCCATGTCCCGTATGCCGTCCGGCAGTTCAGACAGCGTAAGCGCTTTAAATATAAAGGTTTTTATGTTCATTGAACCAAGCCTTTGCTGAAACACCTTTGGATTTCCGTCAGTGGTCATAACAACAATATCCGGTTTTAACGATACAACCGCTTCAAGTGATGGATTTGACATACCCCCTATCCTGGGTTTTGCCTTTGCTTCTTCAGGATAGTCGCAGAAGGTTGTTACTCCCACGATTTTATCTTCCATGCCTGCGGCAAAGAGAATTTCCGTCATGCCCGGGGCAAGGGAGATAATGCGTTCAAAAGATTCTGCATACGAAGCATGGAATAAAGAAAATGGAACAGGTAAAAAGGAAAGAAAAAATATAAAATAAAAAACTTTTAATTTTTTTTTCATAAAAAAACCCCGGCCTTCGCTATGAAAACCAGGGATAAAAGTCGGAAATCTCTGACCAAAACCTTTACCCTCACATCCTCATACCGCGAAGGCTTGTTTGTGAGGCTTTGTCCAGGTTGGTCTTCTGGCTCTCCCGACCTCTACCTGCCTTCCCTCCCCTGAATATAGGAAAGTGGCGTTTAACTGGTAGACGTTTTTATTCCGAATTAATCGGAATCAGGATTACAGCGGCGGGTCCGCTCCCGTCTCTCACGGGATTCCCCTTTCCGCCTCAGTCGAAACGACTCTTCGCTAAGACTCGCTACGAGCGGATTCGCAGAGGCGAATAAGCCCAAATTGGGCGCCTGAACAACGCATATCAATTATAACTTATCAGCTTTAGAAAAAGTCAAGCATTTGCATTGACTTATTCAAAATATGGCTCTTCTACAATTTATCTGGTAAAAAAACTCGATTGTAAACTATCATGATACATGATACATGATACAAGTAAAGATCCTGATCATGTATCCCGGTACGAATCGATTCCGACCTGAATCTCGGAGCGAGTCCCGGAGCAGATTGGAGTTTAGCCGATTTGACCAAAGGGTCGCTTCGACCTGTCTCTGCAGAAGTGAGATTATTAATTGCAAACTACGACCCTGTTTCTGCCTGCTTCTTTTGCCTTATACATACATTCGTCTGCGGTTTTTATGAGGACTGCCAGCTCTTTTTCTACATCTCCCTTTATTAATCCTTTTGTACAACCTATGCTGATAGTTACAGGTATATCTTCCTTTGTTCCCTTTTCCACGCCGGAACGTATCTTCTCCGCTGTATCTGTCAAGGCCTCTGATTTCACCTCCGGAAGAAAAACAAGCATCTCCTCGCCTCCGTATCTTCCAACTATATCAGAAGCCCTTATTTTCCCTTTGATAATACCGGCTACTTTTTTAAGGACTTCATCCCCTTGCTGATGACCATGGGTATCATTTATATGTTTAAAATGATCAATATCAATCATCATGACTCCGACAGTATATTTGTTTCTTTCTGATAAACGCGCCAGTATATTGATTGAATGGGTAAGTCCACGCCTGTTGAGAAGGTTTGTTAAGCTGTCAGTAAAGCTCTGGACTGTTAACTGTTTGCCCTCATACCACAGCCTTCTGAGGGTTTCCCCAAGAATCTCTAATTCAGGTGCTTCTGTTCCATACTTGTTAATTGCTTTTATGAATCTCTCAATATGTAAATCATATTTGTCTTCAGGGGGTTTTTTGCCTGAAACCGTTTTCAGAAAATAGAATAATGTCTCGAATGCCGGATGTAACATGTAAAATTCCAGGCGATAGGTGAGGAGAAACGCATCCTTGATGCTCAAAGAACTTTCACTTTGTTTAAGCAGAATGTCCACTTTTTTGCTGATGACTTTCAGCTCATCAGTTACTTTATGCGGTTTCTCAAAAACCTGGGGTATCATCCCCTCTTCCGCAAGACTCAGAAGCTGATTCCAGTACCCGATATGTTCAGTTTCGTCAGAGGCCATTGATTTCCAGAAATCAAGCAGTCCCCTTTTCTTTTCAATCTTTGAGAGTTTCCGGTAAAACACTGCGGCCTTGGTGTCCAAAGATAAACAGAGCTTGATGATATCTATCATTACAACTTTCCCCATATCACCTCCTTGAATGCCTGACTGCATTTCTCATCCCGGTTTTACGACCAAAGAAATGCATGGTTATATTCTGAATTCTTATACCAGATTATCTGAGATTATAACGGAGTAAAACAGGGTGTCAAGGAGATTCATAATTATTGAGGAACTAGTACAGGAGTGTTATTTAAATCCGTATTCTTTCCACTTCTCCGTGACAAGTCTTTTAATCTCTTCAGACATAAACATCTCTTCCGGCCAGTCCCGCATCATGCCTTCTTCTTTTGTTTTTCTTGTGGCATCAATGCCCATTTTTGAGCCATATCTTGGCCAGCTGGCAGAATGGTCAAGTTCGTCAACAGGCCCTTCGGCAATGACAACATCCCTCTTCCAGTCAACATTATTCAAAACACGCCAGGCTGTATAAGGAATATTCTGCACATCAACATCATCATTCACAACAATCAAAAGTTTTGAAAACATCATCTGTCCCTTGCCCCACAAGCCATGAATAATTTTTCTTGCGTGTCCGGGATAGCTCTTTTTTATAGAAATCAACGCAGCGTTGTGAAATACCCCTTCCATTGGAAGATTGAAATCCTTTATCTCGGGAAAATCAAGCCTTAGAAGAGGCAGAAAAATGCGCTCTGTTGCCTTACCCATGTAGCAATCCTCCATCGGAGGCTTACCGACTATGGTTGCCGGATATATCATGTCCTTCCTGTGAGTTATGCATGTAACATGAAAAACCGGATAATAATCAGCAGCTGAATAAAAACCAGTATGGTCTCCAAAAGGTCCTTCAATCCTTGTTTCCCCGGGCTCAAGATAACCTTCAATCACCATCTCGCTGTTTGCAGGAATCTCAATATCTGAAGTAATGCATTTCACCATCTCAACAGGCCCCCCGCGTAAAAATCCTGCGAATAGCATTTCATCTATGGATTCAGGCATGGGGGCAGTTGCTGAGTATATAACAGCAGGGTCACTGCCAACAGCAACAGCCGCGGGCATCCTTCTGCCAAGCGATTTGTATTTATCATAATGTCTTGCACCATCTTTATGGATATGCCAGTGCATGCCGGTAGTAACTTTGTCATATATATGAATCCTGTACATACCGCAATTCGGCCTGCCTGTTTCAGGGTCTTTTGTGAAAACCATCGGCAAAGTTATAAACCTTCCCTCATCTGTCGGCTGTCCGTCTCCGGGCCAGCATTTTAGAATCGGGAATTTGGATAAATCAGGATTGTCCTTTTCAACAACCTCCTGACACGGGGCACTTTTAACAGTTTTTGGCAGCCATTTTGAAAACTCTAAAAGTTTGGGAAGCATAGACAGTTTTTCCATTAATGATTTTGGCGGTGATTGATTCATTAAATTTTCTATGCGGTCAGCTATATCATCAAGTTTTTCAACCTGTAGGGAAAGGCACATCCTCTGAAAAGAGCCGAAGATATTTGTAACAACAGGGAATTGGGAGTCTTTTACTTTTTCAAAAAAAAGGGCTTTGCCACCACCGGGGCTCTTGCACATCCTGTCTGTAATCTCTGTAATCTCAAGTACAGGGTCAACCTCAGCCTTAATACGTTTTATAAGTTTTTTTTCTTCAAGAAGTCTCAGAAATTCTCTTAAATTTTTATAAGCCATTGAGATATAATACAGAATACAGGATTAAAATTCCAAACAGTTTGGAATTTGGTTATTGAGTATTATTTGATTATTGGTGCTTAAGATTTGGGATTTATGCGTCATTTAGGTTTAATGTTTAAGACGTCCTATAATGGAACTAAATAGTTAATTAGCGTAAACACAAAAACCGTGATGCTTATATATCCGTTCATATTGAAAAATGCCATGTTAAGCTTGCTAAGGTCATCAGGCCTTACAAGGGAATGTTCATATACCATAAGCACTGCTGCTATTAACACACCTAAAAGGTAAATCCATGCCAGGTTAAAGACAGAAACAAGGCTTAAAAGCAGTCCTATAGTGATTAAATGGAACAGCCTCGCAACCCATAGAGATGCTTTTATCCCAAATCTTGCCGGTATTGAATAAAGGCCGTATTTTTTATCAAATTTAATGTCCTGCAGGCCATATAAAATATCAAAACCCGCGACCCAGAACATAACAGCAAAACAGAGAGGCAGTATGCGGATATCAAAAGTACCTTGTACAGCAATCCAGGCCCCCAGAGGGGCAAGTGAAAGCGCCATCCCAAGTACTATGTGGCTCAGCCATGTGAAACGCTTGGTATAGGAATATGTAAAAAGGACAAAGAGAATCAGAGGAGACAACTTAAGGCAGAGTGGATTAAGTTTATATGCAGCTAAAACTAAAAAAGTAAAAGCCGCTGCTGTAAAGAGGAACGTCTCCCGTGTTTTTATAATGCCCATTGGAAGCTCCCTGTTTTTTGTCCTCGGGTTAAGCGCATCAATCTTTCTGTCTATGATTCTGTTCATCCCCATTGCGCCTGAACGTCCGCCCACCATGGCAACAGTTATCCAGAATATCTGCATGGGAGCAGGAATGCCCTCTGATGCAACAAGCGCCCCTGTAAATGCAAAAGGAAGTGCAAAAACTGAGTGTGAAAACTTTATCAGTCTGAGATAATTTGTTACTTTTATTAAGAAGGACATTATTTGCTTATTGTAATTTTATGGAATACTAAAAGCAATAATCTACAAGCAACAGAATTTGAAATTTCCAAACTCTCAATGTTAATATACTGTACATTCCTGAAAGAACAAAGCAGTTAATCGTTATAAGTTATTGGTTATTTGAACTGTTATCCCATAGTATGTTTCTACTCTTTTACACGTATAAC